>JAXDKY010000154.1:0-5351 GCA_034666885.1 Chloroflexota bacterium | reverse complement strand
GTACCCGATCGTCGGCAGTCCTGAGGGGCCGATCTTCGAAGGCTGGCTGACCCTGGCAGCCTGGGCCCAGGCCACGGAGCGCGTGCGCATCGGCCTGATGGTCGGCGCGAACACGTTCCGCGAGCCGGCGCTGACCGCCAAGATGGCAACGACGCTCGATCACATCTCGAACGGCCGCGCGATCCTGGGCATCGGCGGAGCGTGGTTCGAGACGGAGCACGAGGCCTTCGGCATCCCGTTCGGCGATGGGTTCCCGGAACGGCTCCACTGGCTCGGTGAGGCGCTGCCGATCATGCGCGGCATGCTCCATGGCGAGCGCCCGACCGCCGCCGGCCCGCGCTATGCGGCCAAGTCCGTGCGGAACGACCCACTGCCGATCCAGGACCGGCTGCCGCTGCTCATCGGTGGTGGCGGCGAGCAGGTCACGCTCAAGCTCGTCGCGAAGTACGCCGACGCGAACAACGTCGGCGGCGGCATCGAGAACGTGAAGCGCAAGGACGCCATCCTCGTCCGGCACTGCGAGACCGTGGGTCGCGACCCGTCCGAGATCGAGCGCACCACGGGCCTCGGCACCGTGGTCATCCGCGACTCGCGGGCCGAGGCCGAGCGGGTCCAGAAGGAGATCGCCGTGGCTAACGGCGGCGCCGAGGCCTGGAAGGACCAGCCGGTCGGCACGCCGGAGGATGTCGCTGCGAAGCTCGCGCCCTTCCTCGAGATCGGCTACCACCACCTGATCGCCGGCTTCCCGTCCCCGTACGACGAGGAATCGATGACGCGCCTGGCCATGGAGGTCCGCCCGCAGCTAGAGCGCGCCGGCTGACTTGCATCCGCTTGCGGCAAGTCGTCGCAAATCGCTGTGCAAGATGCCGTAATATCCAAACATGTCGAGACGGCTGGCCGAGGTCGCACGCAAGGTCGGGGTGAGTGAAGCGACCGTCAGTCGCGTGCTCAACGAGAAACCCGGCGTGTCCGAGTCGACGCGCCAGGCGGTCCTGACCGCCCTTGACGTGCTCGGCTACGAGCGACCGACCAAGCTCCGCGGCGAACGAGCGCGGTTGGTCGGGCTGGTCCTGCCCGAGCTCCAGAACCCCATCTTCCCGGCCTTCGCCGAGGTCGTCAGCAACGCCCTCGCGCAGCAGGGATTCACGCCGGTCCTGTGCACGCAGACCGTCGGCGGCGTGTCGGAAGCGGACTACATCGACCTCCTGCTCCAGCAACAGGTGTCGGGCGTCGTCTTCGCCGGTGGCCTGTACGCCCAGGCGGACGCGCCCCACGGCCATTACGCGCGACTCGCGGAGCGTGGCCTGCCGACGGTCCTCGTCAACGCGGCTATCGAGGGGCTCGGCTTTCCACGGGTGTCGTGCGACGACACCGTCGCCGTCGAACAGGCGATGGGCCACCTGATCTCGCTCGGCCACACCAACATCGGCCTGCTCGTCGGCCCCCCGGATCACGTTCCATCGCAACGGAAGATCGCCACGGCTCGCAAGATCGCGGCTGGCGCAGGACTTCCCATGGGCCCCGATCAGATCGCCCACTCGCT
The DNA here is from genome assembly GCA_034666885.1 of Chloroflexota bacterium. Taxonomy (GTDB): domain Bacteria; phylum Chloroflexota; class Limnocylindria; order Limnocylindrales; family CSP1-4; genus SPCO01. The sequence goes on along the minus strand of JAXDKY010000154.1, from coordinate 3,808 downwards.
TTACTCGCTCGAGGCGGGCCAGACCGCGACGACGCGCCTGCTCTCCAAGGGCGTGACCGGGATCGTGTGTGCCAGCGACCCGATGGCCCTGGGGGCGATCCGGGCGGTGCGGCGCGCCGGCCTGGACGTGCCGAAGGACGTGTCGGTCGTCGGCTTCGACGACTCGGCGCTCATGAACTGCACGGATCCGCCGCTGACCACCGTGCGCCAGCCGATCGACCTCATGGGCCGCATGGTGATCGAGCTGTTGGTCGGCCAGATCTCGGGCACATCCGTCCCGCACGACGAGTTCTTCTTCGAGCCGGAGCTCGTGGTTCGCGGCTCCACCGCACCGGTGGCGACGACCGCCTGACCGGCGCCGCGGGCCGGCCTGCCGGCAGCTCGATGCCGCTCCTCCCCGCTCCAAGTTCGGACTGACGGGCCCGATAGTCGACGGTTCGACAATCTTTTGTCGAGTTCTTGCATTGTTCCGTCGGATGCGCTACGTTGCCGCGCAGCACGCGCCGGTTGCGGCCGTGGACCGCTGGATCCAAGAACGCTGAGGGCCCGAGTGACCGAATCGGCCATCGCCGACGTCCCCGTCCTGCGCGACGACGCCACCTGGTGGCGGAACGCGGTCATCTACGAGATCTATCTGCGCAGCTTCGCCGACGGCAACGGCGACGGCACGGGGGACCTGGCCGGGGTGCGCTCCCGCCTCCCCTACCTGCGCGATCTCGGGGTCGACGCCGTGTGGTTCACCCCCTGGTACGTCTCCCCGCTCGCCGACGGTGGCTACGACGTCGCCGACTACCGGGCCATCGACCCCGCGTTCGGCACGCTCGAGGAGGCTGAGGCATTCATCGCCGAGGCGCTCGAGCTCGGGATCCGGACGATCGTGGACATCGTCCCGAACCACGTATCCGACCGGCACGCCTGGTTCCAGGCCGCGCTGGCCGCCGAGCCCGGCGCACCGGAGCGCGAGCGCTTCTGGTTCCGCCCCGGACGTGGACCGAACGGCGACGAACCGCCGACCGAATGGCCCTCGGAGTTCCGTGGCGGCAAGACCTGGACACGGACAACGAACCCCGATGGCACGCCCGGCGAGTGGTACCTCCACCTGTTCACGGCCGAGCAGCCGGATCTCCACTGGGACCACCCCGATGTCCACGCGGAGCACGAGTCGATCCTGCGCTTCTGGTTCGATCGCGGCGCCGCCGGCGTCCGCATCGATTCTGCGGCGCTCCTCGCGAAAGACCCGACGATGCCGGAGGTCCCCGACGACCCGGTCCCCGGGACGCATCCGCTCCACGACCGAGACGAACTCCACGACATCTACCGATCGTGGCGCGCCGTTGCGGACGCCTACCCCGGCCACCGCATCCTCGTCGGCGAGGTGTGGCTCCAGGACGTCCAGCGCTTCGCCCTGTACCTGCGACCCGACGAGCTCCACGCCGCCTTCAACTTCGACTTCATGTCCCGCCCATGGGACGCGGCGAGCCTGCGCGATTCGATCGACGCGACGCTGGCCGCGCATGCCCCGGTCGATGCGCCGTCGACCTGGGTGCTCTCCAATCACGATGTCACCCGCCCGGTGACTCGCTACGGCCGCCAGGACACGTCCTTCGCCTTCGGCCGGAAACGGTCGGGGACCCCGACGGATCCTGCGCTGGGTCGACGTCGGGCCAGGGCCGCGGCACTCCTCACCGCGGCCCTGCCTGGCGCGCTCTACATCTACCAGGGCGACGAGCTGGGGCTGGACGAGGTGGAGGTCCCAGCCGATGAGATCCAGGACCCGATGCACGCTCGTTCTGGCGGCGTCGATCCGGGCCGCGATGGTTGTCGCGTCCCGTTGCCCTGGAGCGGCCACGCCCGGCCATTCGGGTTCAGCCCCGCGGGCACGACGACCCGGCCGTGGCTCACCCAGCCGGAGCACTGGGCCGACCTGACCGTCGAACGCCAGGCCACCGACCCGGGGTCGATGCTGCACCTCTATCGCCAGGCGCTGCGCATCCGCCGCGAGGAGTCCGGCCTCCGGGACGGGCCGCTGACGTGGCTCCCGGTCGCGCCCGAGGTGCTCGCCTTTTCGCGCGGCGATCGATTCCTGTCCGTCACCAACCTGTCCAGCGACCCGCTGCCCCTGCCGCCACACCAGGCGGTGCTGTTGGCCAGCGCGGACGTCTCGGACGGTCGCCTTCCGCCCGACGCGACGGCCTGGCTGCGTCCAGACCGTGCCGAGCCGACGGAGCCAGCCAGGAGGGTGCCCGCCGACGAACGCTGATCGGGGTCACTCGGACGGATCCGAGCCAAACGCCCATCGTGGGAAGGCACAAGGAGAGGAGAAACGCGATGCGGTCTACGACCCGACGCACAGCGTCGGTCCTGGTGGCTTTCGCCGCCATCACGGCCACCGTGCTCGCCGCCTGTGGGGGCAGCACCCCCACCACCGCACCGAGCGCGGCCACGTCCGCCGCGCCCAGCGCGGGCGCATCACCTGCCGCGCAGCATGATCCCGTCACGATCACGGTCGGAGCCCTGCGGCCCGGCGTGACCCAGGCGGCGGTCGACGCCCTGTACGAGCAGATCAACCAGTTCCAGGCAAAGTACCCGTGGATCACGGTCGAGCCCGAGGAATACAACTGGACGGCGCCGACCTTCACCGCCGCCCTGGCGGCGGGCACGCTGCCCGATGTCTTCACCATCCCGTTCACGGATGGCAAGGGCCTGATCGCCCAGCACCAGATCGTGGACATCGATGCGCGCATCCGCGCCCTGAACTACGCCGACAAGTTCAACCCCAACGTCCTCACCAACGGCCAGGACGCCGACGGCAAGATCTACGCCGTCCCGACCGCGGCCTACGGCATGTCGCTGACCTACAACCGGACGCTGTTCACCCAGGCGGGCCTGGACCCGAATAGCCCCCCGACCACCTGGGATGACGTCCGTACGGCCGCCAAGACCATCGCCGACAAGACCGGCGTGGCGGGCTACTCGTCCATGGCCACGGAGAACACCGGTGGCTGGCAGCTGACGACCTCGACCTACGCCCTGGGCGGACGGATGGAGGACGTTGCGGCCGACGGCAAGGTCACCGCGACCGTCAACAACGATGCGACGAAGGCCGTCCTGCAGCGCCTCAAGGCGATGCGCTGGGAAGACGGCTCGATGGGCTCCACGTTCGACTATGGGTGGGGCACGATGAACCAGGCCTTCGCGGCCGGCCAGGTCGGCATGTTCACCGGTGGATCCGACCTGTACACCTGGATGATCCAGAACGCCAGCCTGCAGCCGCCCGACTACGGTGTCACCGTCATCCCGCTCGCCGACTCGCCGACCGCCGGTGTCCTCGGTGGCGGCACCCTCGCAGCCGTCAACGTCGTGACGACCGAGGCCGAGCGTGACGCAGCCGTGAACTGGATCGACTTCTATTACATCGAGAAGCTCATCACGCAGGACGGCGCCGTTGCCGACGCCGAAGCGCTCAAGGCCAACGACCAGCCCGTCGGCGTGCCCGCCCTGCCGATCTTCGACAAGGCCACGTACGACGAGTCCCAGATCTGGATCAAGGACTTCATCAACGTCCCGCTCGACCAGATGACCCCGTTCACCTCGAAGATCTTCGATCAGCCGCTGGTCACCGAGCCGACGGCGCACACCCAGGAGCTCTATGCCGCCCTCGACCCCGTCGTCCAGGCGGTGTTGACCGACAAGAACGCCGACATCGACAAGCTGCTCGATGCAGCCAACGCCCAGATCCAGACCATCCTGGACGCGGGCTGACCCTCGCTCCCCACGTCGGTCCCGCTTCGCGGGAGCGACCCCCGCA
>JAXDKY010000153.1:0-7569 GCA_034666885.1 Chloroflexota bacterium | reverse complement strand
GTGCTCCAGTTCTGCAATCCGCGGCGAGTCGCCGTAGAAGCCAGCTTCGCCGCCATCGTCGGGTCCATCGTCTGCACCAGTCTCGAACCGCCGAGGTCGGCGTCCCGCAGCCTGGACATGACGTCGGACCGCAGCGCCGTCGGATCCGTGCGATCTGCCTTGAGGCGCTGGAGCAGCGGGCGGCCAAACGGCCCGAAGGCACGGAGAGCCAGCCGCCGGGTTGCCGCGCGCCGGCGGAACCTGGCCGAGTCGATCAGCAACCCCGTATCCGCATGCGGTTCCGTGAGCAGGAGCGGGTCGATCCGGCGCTGGACCTCGGCGTAGAACCGCAGGTCGGTCTTCAGGTCGTCGGGGACCGCCATCGCGGCCTCGAAGACCGGCAGTGCATAGAACGGGGTGGCCTGCCAGACGAAGCAGCGTGCCCGGTCCTCTCCTTCGAAGAGCCATTTCTGGGCACGCGAGGCGATCTGCCACCGGACGAACTTGTGTTCGAGTGACGGTTCAGGATAGCCACTGAGGCGGCTTCGGAGCTCCTCGACGAGGCTCCCGGGGGCAAGGCCGAACAGCATTTCCACCGCGGGGGCCGGCAGCATCGCGGCGTCTTCCAACACGGCGCTCACAAGGCCATCCATGGTCCTGGGGCGCCGAACGGGCCGGAGGTCCGGAAAGACCTTGTCGCCACCGTCCCCGGTCAGGAGCACGGCGCGGTCACCCCATCGCCGACGGGTCTCCTCGAGGAACGGCAGGATGAAGGCCATGGTGACGGGGTTGAGCCCGTCCTTCATCCACACAAGGCGCTCTTCCTCGTCCGCCCCGACCGGTGACAGGTCGATCGACTCCCATGGGATACCGAGCGATCCCGCGATGCGTTCCGCGCCGAGGACGTCCGCCGCGTGCCCACCACCCGGCCGCCGAAACGTCGCGGCGATGGCGTGCTCCCGGGCTTGCCCGAGGCCCCCGAGCACGGAGCGCGAATCGTTGCCTCCGCTCAGGGATACGACGACCGGCGCATCGCCGGCGGCCCGTGCGCGCGCCTCGGTCGCGGCGACGAACCGAGCTGCAAGATCGGTTGCCGACGCCTGCAGGCCGCGTACATCCGACTTGGCGTCACATCGAAAGGCATAGGTAGACGCTCGACTGGACTGCACGCCATCGTCCGTCGGGCGGGCCTCGAGGAAGAACCCGACACCGGTCCGCTCGATGCCCTCGAAGAGGGTCCGCTCCCCGAGGGGAAAGCCGAGCCAGAAGCTCTGCGCCAGGCCGAGCCGGTCGAAGCCCCACGTCCCGGCGATGCCGCCGAGGAACTTGGGTTCGCGCGCGAGGGCCAGTCCTGCGGGTCCGTCCTGCAGGTACACCGGCAGCCGGCCCAGCGCATCGCTGAAGACGATGCATCGATCCCCCGTCGCCGCCACGGCGACGACCAGGAAGTCACCATCCGTGCCCTTGACGAAATCGGACACGACCTCACGGGCATCGGTCGCATCGAACGCCCGGCGGACCAGCTCCTGGACGTCCCGATCGAACTGGTCGGCCGTGCGGTCGTAGGCGTGACCCTCGACCACGATGGTGGATTCCGGTGCGACCAGGCAACGGACGGGATAGCCGGGATAGCCGACATGACCGACGATGCATCGCTCATGCTCCACATCGATCTCGGCCGTATCTTCGGCGCCACGTATCATGAGCCGCTGGGCGCGGCGGAAGCGGGCGCCGGCACCCACCTGCGTGGGAGCCGGAAGCCATACCGTCAGGCCAGGCAACGGTCGGTCCCGATCTGCACGACTGCATTGTGACTTGGGGGGAATCGTGACTTTGGGGGGAACTGACCGCTCGCCCGCCAACGGGTCGCCCCGGGCTGACCGCCCCACGACCTTCGACGGCATCGATACGAGCACGCCCGTGGTCGTGTTGAGCGCCCAGAACTACGGCAGCCTCGGGATCTTCCGCAGCCTTGGCCGGCTCGGCATCCGCGTGTACGCAGTCGATGCCGACCCGCGCCGCCCCACCGCCAGCTCGCGCTACCTGCGCGGTCGATTCCCGTTCGACCTGGAGACCGCGCCCGACGACCGGGCGGTCGAGTACCTGGTCCGCGTCGCGAAGAAGCTCGGGTCGCGACCCATCCTCATCCCGACCTGGGACGAGACCGCGCGCCTCGCCTCGGACGCGTACGACGCCCTGAGCGAGCACTTCATCCTGCCGCACCAGCCCGATGACCTCGTGCTCGGGTTGTCCAGCAAGAAGGAGATGCACCGCCTCGCAAAGCGGGACGCGATCCCGACGCCGGATGTCACGTTCCCGGCGGACGTCGAGACGGTGCGAGCGTTCGCTTCCCGGGCGACCTTCCCGGTGATGCTCAAGGGCATCGACGGCAACCGCCTCAAGCGGCGGACGGGCCGAAAGATGGAGATCGTGTCGGACCCGGAGGCCCTGGTGCGCCTCTATCTCGAGATGGAGGACCCGGCCGACCCCAACCTCATGCTCCAGGAGTACATCCCGGGCGGCGACGACAGCATCTGGATGTTCAACGGCTACTTCGACGCCAACTCCGACTGCCTGGCCAGCTTCACCGGACGCAAGCTCCGCCAGACGCCGCCGTACACCGGGGTGACGAGCCTCGGCGTGTGCCTCCCCAACGACGTCGTGGATCGGACGACCCGGGACTGGATGAAGCGACTCGGCTATCGCGGGATCCTCGACATCGGCTACCGCTATGACGCGCGCGACGGGAGCTACAAGGTCCTCGATGCCAACCCGCGCATCGGCGCGACGTTCCGGCTGTTCGTGGCCAAGAACGGCATGGACGTGGCCCGCGCGCTCTACCTCGACCTGACCGGCCAGCCCGTACCCGTCGCAGAACCGGTCGACGGCCGCAAGTGGCTGGTAGAGCTGGGGGACTTCGACTCGTTCCTGCGGTATCGTCGCGACGGCAAGCTGACGACCCGACAGTGGATCGCCTCGATGGCCGGCGTCCAGGAGAGTGCGTTCTTCGCACGGGACGACCCGAAGCCGTTCCTGGGCCTCCTCTGGGAATTCGTCCGCCGCAAGGCCGGAGCCGCATTCACGAGGCGCAGGCCAACCGTGACGACAGAGGCGCAGGAGTCCGAGAGCACAGGAGCCGCCATGGCGACCGCTAGTGGGGGACGTGGTCATGAATGAGAGGTCCCGTTTGGGCCGTGACATCGACGTCCCGGAGGGCCGGGTCCACACCCGCGATTACCTGAAGGCGATCGGGGTTCCGGACCTCGCTCCGGCCACGGCGCCCTTCGACCCGGGCTACGACCCGTTCACCTTCGAGGGCCACCTGGTCCAGAGCAGCCACCTGATGGCCCAGATGAAGATCTCGATGGCCACCTGGCAGGTCTGCGATGAGGACGTCGCCCGCTGGAAGGTTGCGGCCTGCGCGAGCTACGGCGTTCCGACGGTGACCGGCGGCGGGCCGTTCGAGATCGCGGTCCAGCAGGGCCAGCTGCCCCTGTACCTCGACCTCGTCGCCGACATGGGCGTCGGCCGGATCGAGGCCGGGGAAGGCTTCACCGACATGCCGCTCCCGCCCAGTGAGGTCATGCGCCTGGCGGAGGAGCGTGGCCTGGAGGTGCAATTCGAGCTCGGCAAGAAGCACGACGGCGCGTTCACCGGCGATGTCGTCACCGGCCTCATCGAGCAGGGCCGGGACTGGATCGATGCCGGCGCGAAGCAGGTCGTGATCGAGGCACGCGAGAGCGCCGTGGGCGTTGGCTGTTTCGACGCCGAGGGTCGGTTCAACGCCGGTTTCGCCGATCGATTCGAGCAGGCTTTCGGCCTCGAGGCGTGCATGTTCGAAGCGCCCAACAAGTCGAGCCAGTTCGCCCTGCTGAACCACTTCGGCCCGAGGGTCCACCTCTGCAACATCCGGCTCGAAGAGATCCTGCGCGTCGAGATCTATCGTCGCGGCTTGCATTCGGACGCGTTCGAGCACGCGAACCTGCGACCGCCGGCGCCGCAGTGAACGGCGCTCGACGGAACGGGTCCTCGCCGTCGCCGGCCGGGGCGAGCGTCGTCATCGACTCGTTTCCCGGCACGGTCGGCCGCTACTCCGACGATCACCGGATCGTGGTCGTCGACGTGATCCGCGCCACGACCCTTGCCGTCACGGCCACCGCGGAGGGACGGCGCTGCATCGTCGCTCGTACACCGGACGAGGCGGTCGCGACCCGTGACCGGCTGGGTGGCGGGATCCTCGCGGGCGAACTCGGCGGCGACCTCCCTGCGGGCTTCGACATGAACAACAGCCCCGCGGAACTGGCAGCCCGAACCGACACCGAGTTGCCGTTGATCATGGTGTCCACGTCGGGTGGCCCCCTGATGATCGAGGCCGGCGTCGGCGCGGGCGGTGCCGACGTCGCCTGCTTTCGAAACTTCACGGCCGTGACCCGGAGCCTGATCGGCACGCACCGAAAGGTCGCCATCATCGGTGCCGGGAGCCGCGGCGAGTTCCGCGAAGAGGACCAGATGTGCTGTGCCTGGATCGGCGAGCTGCTGATGGGGGCGGGCTACGTCCCGGAAACCGACGAGACCAGGCAGCTCATCGAACGCTGGAGCGGCGCCCCCGCCACGGCATGCGAAAGCAGCAACAGCGTCGCCTACCTGCGCCGGTCGGGCCAGCTCCATGACTACGACTTCATCGTCAACCACGTGGACGACCTCGACTACGCCTGCTCCGTCGAGGGAAACGAGGTCGTCGCCGAGTCCCCTGTCCTCAGAGCGTCGACGGCCGCAGTCGGCTGAAAGCCTTGGCCGCTCGACGGACCCCCCAGCCATCCCGGAGGCCGTCCTGGGCGAACGTGTCTGCGCTCGTCCTGGTGTTCGCGCTGCTGAGCGCGGTCGTCGCGGCGGGCGACTCGCCACTTCGAACGCCCGGACCGAGCCCGACACCGACCCCGACGGTCGCGGTATCGCCGAACACCAGTGGCGCCGCGGCGCCCTCCGGCGCCAGCCTGAAGAGCGTGCGTGTCTCGTCGATCGCCTCGCTCAAGACGGCGCTCGCGAACGACTCGGTCGATGAGATCGTGGTGGCCGATGGCACGTACCACGTCAGTCCGTCCAACGATGAGAGCGCCGACTCCCTGTGGATCGGGGCCGACTTCGCCGACCGGACCCGGCCGGTCGTCGTGCGTGCCGCGACGCGCGGCGGCGTGATCCTCGATGGCGGCGGCGCGTCGGGCTACAGCGCGCTCAGCTTCGAGGACGGCGTCCATGACCAGACCTGGGACGGCTTCACCTTCGCCAACATGGCGGCCCGGCAGTCGGGCATCATCGAGATCGGTGGCTACGTGCCGCGGCGGACGCCCCACAACCTGACCCTGCGCCACATGACGATCCTGGCGTCGTGCCGCGGCACGGCGACGACGTCCAGTGGCAACACCACCGAGCACGGCGTGTACATCGCGCACGCCGCCGGGGTCGGGCCGCACGACATCCTGATCGAAGACCTGAGCGTGGACGGTGGAGGCTTCCTGGCCAGTGCCGTCCACTTCGATCACGGCGACGCCGACAACCCGGCCGCCACGAAAGTCACCGTGCGGCGGCTGCACGTTGTGGGCACCCAGCAGGCCATCATCCTCTGGAAGCCGGCACTCCACGACATCACCTTCGACGCGGTGGATATCCGCGGTGCGCTGGCCTACGCCGTGCGCTACGAGTCCATCGGTGGCAGCGGCATCCTGTTCGCCAACATGACCTCGACCGGCTCCGGGATCGCCGGCTTCTCGAGCGCCCAGGGCGAAACGCCGGCCGGTGTCACCCTCGCCAATGACAACCTGCACTGACTGCCACTTCGGACCCATCGACTATGCTGCGACGCGATCTCGGGGCCACTTCCCGATGAACGGACAGGCCGACTCTCGACGAAGGGCGGGTCGCCGATGAATCGAATCGCGCTCCCCGACGGGGCCTCGAAGGGCGCACGTGGACCGGCCGTCCTGCTCGACGGTTTCCGTCCGGCGCTGGCGCGGATCGAGGACACATTCGGCCTCAGCGAGCGCCGCGCCGCCCTGGTCGCTGTGGCCGCGCTCGGGGTCGTGGTGGTCGGCGTGTCGGCCGCCACGCGACTGGGCATCCTGCCTGAAGCGGCCGGCCTGGCGGCTGCGTTCGTCGCCATCCTCCTGAGCCTGCGCTGGCCGCTGCTCCCTCTCTTCGCGTTCGTCATGCTCATCCCGGTCGAGGAGGTGCTGGTCCTCGGCGGTGGGACGCTCAGTCGCTACGCCGAGATCCTGTTCATCGTGGCCTACGCAGTCCCGCGCGTCGGCAAGCTGACGATCCGGGCGATGCCCGTCGCGGCCTGGGGCTACGTCGCTTGGGCCATCCTCAGCCTCGGGTGGGCCATCGCTCCGAACGAGACGCTGCTCGAGATCCCGGTCCTGGTGTTGCTGTTCATCACTGCCGTCGTGCTCGCCGCCCTCATCGTCGAGCGGCCGACGATCGTGCGACCCCTGCTGTGGGCCTACAGCCTCACAGCCGCCGCGACGGCCGCCCTTGGCGTCTACGGGACACTCATGTCGGGGGCCATCGCCGGGGCGAATGACCGAGCCGGGGGGCTGCAGGACCAGAACCCGGCCTATTTCGCAGCGATCCTCCTGCCCGCCCTGGTGTTCAGCCTGTTCGAGCTCGTCAACGGCCGGCAGCTGGTCATCAGCTCGGTGATCGCCGGGCTGACGGCCGCGGCGATCGCGGCCTCCGGCACGCGCGGGGCATGGGTGGCCGTGATCGTCGTCGTGGCGGTGTTCATCATGCCGCGACTGGCCCCGGCGAAGCGCCTCGGCGCGATCCTCGTGATCGCGACGGCTGGTCTCATCGCGCTGCAGATCCCGGGACTCGCCCCGTTCCTGCTCGAGCGTGCGGAAACGGCGGTCACCACGGGCGGTGCCGGGCGGACCGACATCTGGTCAGTGGGGCTGACGATCTACCAGTCGGCCCCGATCACCGGCGTCGGGCTCGCCGACTTCCCGAGTGCCTACACCCCGGAGCGGGTCCGCGATTCGGACGTCGGCGTGTATTCCGCCAACAACGGGGCGTTCCGGGCGCCCCACAACATCGTGATCGGGACCCTCGGCGAGCTCGGCCTGATCGGCCTGTTCCTGCTGACGATCTTCCTGCTCCCGCTGGTCCTCCGCCGCGGGTGGGGACCCGATGCCGTCATGGTCCAGGCGGCCCTGGCATCGCTCGTGATCACCGCCTTCTTCCTCGACGTCCTGAATCGAAAGCAGCTGTGGCTCCTGGCGGGCATCGCGTGCGGGCTGCTCTACCTGGCTCGAGTCCACAGCGACCGGGAGGCGGCGATGGCGGCGCGGCGCACGATCCTGCTGCCCTCTTCGGCGGCCATCGATCCGTCGTCGACGGAGGTCGCCGGACCCCTGGCTCCCGCCGGCTCGTGACCGACACGCTCTGGATCACGCCCGGATATCCCTGGAGCGACGAGCCCGCCGTCGGGGTCTTCTACCGTACCCAGGCGCGCGCCGTGGCTCGCCTCGGAAGAGTCGTGACGGTGTGCGCCCCGACGCCCTGGGCACCCTGGCCGCTGCCGCTGCTGCGCCC
>JAXDKY010000152.1:0-3907 GCA_034666885.1 Chloroflexota bacterium | reverse complement strand
GCGAGGCGGCGCCAGATGACGCCGTAGATCGAGTAGCGCAGCCCGAACGCTGCGCTCGTCCCGATCGACAGGAGCGCCAGCGCCACCAGCCATACCGTCCCCGTGATCGCGGCCACGATGAGGATGATCGCCGACACGCAGGCGCCGAACCGGTGACCGCGGGGGTCGATCATCCGCGCCGGCGGCAGCTGGGCGGCGACATTGGCGGGGATGGCGGTGGGCATGGGTCGGGTCTCCGTGGCGTACTGGCGTGGCAGCGCGACGATAGCATAGAAGCCCGACCAATCTAGTGGGCTATCACCGGCCGGACCCGAGGTTGCATGATTATGCAGGCGTGCTGTATCGTCATACGCCCATGACGACGGTCCATCCGATCCCGGCGAGCGATCCGAGCCGGCCTCCTGCGAGAGGCAGCGTGCGCCCGTGAGCGCGGGACTCGGCTCTCCCACCGCGATCGAGACGGACCGGCCGTCGGGGATCCTGCCGCGCTCGGCGCGCGGCGTCCCGGCTGATGGCGGGGAGCGACGCATCCGGGTCGGGATCATCGGCGCGACCGGCTACGGCGGCGGGGAGCTCATCCGATTGCTGTCCCGTCACCCGAACGCACAGATCGTCGGGCTGGCCGGCCGGGACCGTCAGGACGAGCCGATCGGCGGCCACCACGCGCATCTCGCCGGGACTGGCCTGACCGTGGGGACCGAGCTCCCCGACGTCGATGCCGTGTTCCTGGCCCTGCCCCACGGCGCTGCCGCCAAGCTCGTTCCGGGCATCCTGCGCGGGGGCGCGGCCGTCATCGATCTCGGGCCCGACTTCCGGCTACGCGATGCCGCCGACTACCCACGCTGGTACGGCTTCGATCACCCGGCGCCCGACCTGCTCGATGTCGCCGTCTACGGCCTTCCGGAGCTGCATCGGGCCGAGCTCGAGGCCCTTGTCGATGCGCCGATCGCGCTGGTCGGCGCGCCCGGTTGCTATCCCACCGCCACCCTGCTGGCGCTCGCTCCCCTGGCCCGTGCCGGCCTCATCGGCGATCTCGTCGTCGACGCCAAGAGCGGGGTGTCGGGGGCGGGCCGCGAGCCCAAGCCCGACATGATGTTCGGCGAGGTCAACGAGAACGTGAAGGCGTACGGCCTGGGCGGCCATCGACACGTCGCCGAGATCGAGCAGGAGCTCGCCGCTGCCGCGGCGCGTGAGGGCCTCGATGCGGGCGCGAACCCGGGCGCCATCGCCGTCGACTTCGTCCCGCACCTGGTGCCGATGACCCGCGGGATCCACTCGACCAATCACGTCCGGCCGACCCGCCCCGTGACGCAATCGGAGCTCGACGCGCTGTACGCGGCCGCGTATGCGGACGAGCCCTTCGTCCAGGTCGTGGCCGCGCCGCCGTCCACCAAGCACACGACCGGGAGCAACCACGTGCTGGTCCACGTCCGCCTCGACGAGCGGACCGGCCGCATCATCGCGATCGGGGTCGAGGACAACCTCGTGAAGGGCGCCGCCGGCCAGGCCGTGCAGGCGTTCAACCTCGTCCACGGCCTGCCCGAGACGGCCGGCCTCGAGCAGCTCCCGCTGGCCCCGTAGCGCAGCCCATGGATCGCTGCCGATGACCGCCACCCTTCCTGGAACGTCCCTTCCGGTGTCGCCGACGGAGCTCCCACCCGTCACGCGGCGAGCCAGTCTGCCGGCCGGTTTTCGAGCCGGCGGAGCGGCGGCCGGGATCAAGGCCTCCGGCCGGCCGGACCTCGCCCTCGCCGTCACGACGGGCGGTCCGGCGGCCGTGGCCGCGGTCTTCACCCCGAGTGCCTTCGTGGCCGCGCCCGTCCGTCGATCGCGGGCGAACCTTGCGGCCACCTCCGGCGACCCTCGCGGCGGCTTCGGCTGGGCCCGGGCCGTGATCTCGACGAGCGGTTGCGCGAACGCGGCCACGGGAGCCGAGGGTGCGGCGGACCAGGCCACGGTCGGCCGGCTGGTGGCGGACGCGCTCGACATCGACGAGAGCTACGTGCTGCACCTCTCGACCGGCGTCATCGGCACGCGGCTGCCGCTCGACAAGGTCGCAGCGGGGCTCGATGCGCTCGTGCCCGGCCTGACCGCCGACGACGCGGGTCTCGAGGCCGCGGCCGTCGCCCTGCGCACGACGGATTCGGTCACGAAGATCGCCAGCACGACCGTGGAGCTGCCCGGACCTGACGGCGATGGCTCGACCGTGCACGTCACGGTCACCGGCATCGCCAAGGGTGTCGGGATGATCCACCCGAACATGGCCACGATGCTGTCGATCGTCCTCACCGACGCGGCCGTCGAACCGGCCGGCCTGTGGGGCCTGCTCCGGCCAGCGGCCGCGAGGACCTGGAACCAGCTCTCTGTCGACGGGGACACGAGCACGAACGACACGGTCTTCGTGCTGGCCTCGGGTGCGGCGGGCAACGCCCCGGTCACGCCGGACAGCCCGGCCGCGGGATCGCTCGGCGCGGCGATCGAAGCGGTCGCGCGCGATCTCGCCCGTCAGCAGGCGGCCGATGGCGAAGGCGCCACGATCCTGATCACGGCGGCAGTCCGTGGGGCGCGCGACGACGCCGAGGCCCGCGCCGTGGCCCGCTCGGTCGTCTCGAGCAGCCTCGTCAAGGCCGCGGCGCACGGAAAGGATCCCAACTGGGGCCGCATCGCGGCCGCTGCCGGGAACGCCAGGACCGCGGATGCCCCCGTCCTTGAGGCCTCGGGCCTGAGCCGTGAGGAAGCGACCGCCCACGCTGGCCAGCCGGCGGCGCTCGATCCGGACCGCCTGCGGATCTCGATCGCCGGCCACCCCGTGTTCGACGGGGCGAGCGGCGGGCCGCTCGAGTTCGATCGAGCCGCGGCCCGAGCCGCTATGAACGCGCCGGAGCTCGTCATCGAGCTCGACCTCGGCCTGGGCACCGGCACGGGCGAGGCCTTCGGCTGCGACCTCACCGAGGCCTACGTGATCGAAAACAGCGAGTACACGACGTGAGCGAGATCCTCGTCGTCAAATTGGGCGGCACGACGATCGCGGACCAGGCGCACGTGCTGGCGGACGTGGCCGCGGTCGCGCGGCGGCGTCCCGTTGTGCTCGTCCACGGCGGCGGCAAGCGAATCACCGAGTGGCTCGAACGCCTTGGCGTGCCCAGCCGGTTCGAAGGCGGCCTCCGCGTCACCGACGCCCAGTCGCTCGACGTCGCGGCGGCCGTCCTGCGCGGCGTCGTCAACAGCGAGCTCGTCGCGGGCCTTCGTGATCTCGGGGTCGACGCGGTCGGCCTGAGCGGCGTGGACGGCGGCCTCCTCCTCGCGGAGCGCTTCCCGGAGTTGGGCCTCGTGGCCCGCGTTACCGGCCTGCGGCGCGACCTCCTCGACGCCATCCTCGTCGGTGGCCAGGTCCCGGTGGTCGCACCGTTGGCCCGCGACGCCGAGGGCATCGTGTGCAACGTCAACGCCGATGACGCCGCCGCTGGGATCGCGGCGGGCCGCGGCGCCCGCCCGCTCGTGCTGCGCACCGACGTCGACGGCGTCCGTGACGCCGATGGCGCCAAGCTCGAGACCCTGACGGTGGCCGAGGCCGAGCACCTCATCGAGTCCGGGGTCATCGCCGGCGGCATGGTGCCCAAGATCCGTGCCGCGCTCTCGGCCCTGGGCTGGGAGGGCGCCGAGGCGATCATCGCGGACGCTTCCGCGGACCGTGCCCTGGAGCGAGCCCTCAGCGATCCCACGTTCGGGACCCGCATCACGGCCGCGCGGCCGGCCCCGGTGGGAGCGGCGTGATGGCCATCCGGGAGATGACCCCGAGCCAGGAGCTCAAGCGTCTCCGCCAGCGAGCCATCCGCCAGCTGGTCGCATCGCGTCCGGTCGGCAGCCAGCGCGAGGTGGTCGACGCGCTCATCGCCCAGGGCTTCGA
>JAXDKY010000151.1:0-2601 GCA_034666885.1 Chloroflexota bacterium | reverse complement strand
CAGGCGCTGGTCGATCGTTGGGATCGCCTGGCCCCACTCGTGCCGGCGCCCGCTCCAGGTGAGACCCGCTCCGAGCCGGCCGCGCAACGCAGCGACGCGCCTACTCGGCGCTGATCGGCGCGGCGCGGCTCGATCCCGGTCGACGGTAAGATGGGAAGGTCAGCGAGGCGGTCGGATGGTCGCGCGGGACGGCCGGAGTGATCCGGGGCGTGCCGTGAGGAAAGTCCGAGCTCCTCAGCGCAGGGTGGCGGGTAACGCCCGTCCGTCGTGAGACGAGGACCAGTGCCACAGTGACGATGCCGCCGACCGGCTTTCGGGTCGGATGGCGGAGTGAAACGCGGCAAACTCCACCCGGAGCAAGGCCGAATAGGAGGGCGCAACCCGTGCCGGGCGACTGGCGTGGGGGAGAGGTGCGCTGCCCAGCCCTCGGGTAGGCCGCAAGAGCTGCTGGGCGACCGGCGGCCTCAGATGGATGGCCATCCCCGACGCGCATTTCGGTGTGCGGAGGGACAGAACTCGGCTTACAGACCGCCTCGCTGACGTCTCCGCCGAACGATCGCCGGGATCGCCGCGATCCCCGCGATTGAAGCCCACCCCGCGATCAACACGATCGCGACCGGGCCCCAACCACGCACGAACCGGTCCCAATCGGTCAAGGGCGGCAAGCCATTCGCCGCCCGACACGATTCCTCGGTGACGCCGAGCGGACCCAGGCACATGTAGACCTGGCCACCTAGGACGAAGAGCGCCCAGATCAGGACGATGGCGGTCCAGAGGATGGCCGCAGCCACCACCCGACCGCGGCGCACGGGTTCAGTCTTCGTCGGGGCGGAAGATATGCGGCGCCGTGCAGGAGTTGCAGATGGGCGTGGCCGAATCGAGGTCACCCAGCGGGATCGGAAACTTGCGATCCGGGAAGAGGCATTCCACGTCGTAGACCCGCTCGGAGCCCGCTTCGACATCGATCATCCGCCGAAACGTGCAGCGCTTGATGCGGTGCGGCGCCAGTTGATAGGCGTCGGGCTGCGGCGGGATGACGGGGAGCGGCAGCGCCATGGTTTGGGGGTCCGGGGCCTCTTCGAGGGGTCGATCCGACGGTCCGATCGACTCAGGCGCCGGAGACTAGCACCGTCAGATGCGCCACGGCAAGGTACGAAAGGTACTAGAGTGCGCCCGTCCACCGACCGTAGTGGGAGAGCGCGTGGCCGACGACCCCGGGGACAAGCCCGCTCCCCGCTCACGCCGCCGCCGTCGCGACGAGGGCGAATCCGGCCCCGACGCGTCCGCCGCCGCTCCCATCGACTCGGCCGACGCGGTCGACCCTGCTCCCATCGACTCGACCGAAGCGGTCGACGCTGCTCCTACTGATCCGACCCAGGCGGTCGACGCTGCTCCGATCGACTCGACCCAGGCGGTCGACGACGCGCCGCCGCCGACTCCGTTCAACGACCGACCCCTCCCGACCTTCCTGCATGCGGGGCCGGGGGTGGATGGATTGGCGGGTGCGCTTTCCGAGACCGACCGCACCTCCGAAGTCGTTACGTCTGAGTCGCGCTACGCGGCCGATCGCATCCTCGACGGCTGGGCCGAGAATCTGGTCGCGCCCCCTCCGGCGGCAATCGAGCCTCCGGGGGCAATCGAGCCTCCGGCGGCAATCGAGCCTCCGGCGGCAGTCGAGCCTCCCGTGGCGCTCGAGTCTCCGGCGGCCGTCGAGTCTCCGGCGGCAGTCGCCCCTTCGCCAGTAGTCGCCCCGCCGCCGGCAGTCTCGCCCCTGACGGCAGTCGCGCCCCCGCCGCCCAGCCCCGTAGATCACAGCTGGCTGCCGATCCTCGAGGACCGCTCGCCGGATCCGGAAACCTGCCCATTCCTGCGCGCCGCCGACGCCGCAGACCGATTGATCGCCCCGATCGAATCGCCCGATCCCGCGAATCGCTGCGCCGCCCTCCGCGACGCCGTCCCACAGTCGCTTCGCCAGCAGGAGCTGGTCTGCCTGTCCTCGGGACATGTGAACTGCCCGCGCTACCTTCGCGGGGCCGTTGTGATCGCGGAGGCGCCCGAACCGCCGGCTCGCCGGGGCCGCAGCCTGACACCGGCAGTGCTCGGTTCGCTGGTGGTCCTGGTGATGGCCGCGAGCGCTTCGGTCGCGTTCGTCATGGCGCGTGGCGGGCTCGAACTCGCTGCGGCCGTCCCGACCTTGTCGCCAGTGGCATCCGCGACGGCGGTCGCCGCGGCGCCGATCACGCCCGTGCCGACCGTGGCTCCGACCCCGATTCCAACCGCGACTCCGTCTCCCACCCCGTTGCCGACTGCCAGCCCGACGCCGGTGCCGACGCCCAGCCCGACTCCACAGCCCACGGCCACGCCGACCACGCAACCCACCACGGGGACGGCCAGCCGATACGCTGTGCTCAGCGCGTGCCCGAACACGCCGCGCTGTTGGATCTATCGGGTCCGGGCGGGGGACAACCTGTTCAGCATCGCCCATTGGTTCGGCGTCTCCATGGACAGCATCTACGCACGAAACCCGTGGACGCGCACCCAGGGTCTACGCGCCGGTCAGGAATTGCGGCTGCCGCCTCCGACCCGGTAGCTCGCAGCCCG
>JAXDKY010000150.1:0-6784 GCA_034666885.1 Chloroflexota bacterium | reverse complement strand
GGGCCGGTCTACCGCGAGCAGGAAGGCCCGAAGATTCCCGACATTTTGCGAATTATGTAGCAAATAGCGGCCGGAACGTTATGCCTTCGCTCTACCGCCCCAGCACGCGGTAGCGCCCGATACCCATAGCAGCCGCCCATGCGACCAAAGCGCGTCGGTCACGCCGCGACCGCTTGGCGACCACGGAGGATCACGACGTCCTCCGCCGTCGCCGCCGGATCGAGCACGCCGCGCTCGACGAGCAGCTCGCGCCGGGCACGCACGAGCGGCCCGAAGCCGCCGCGGTGCCGGCGGACGATCTCGGCGCTGAGCCCGGCGCGGCGGAGCTGCTCCAGCGTACGAGCCTCGTCGCAGATCCCGGAGTGGACGAGCAGCAGCTCGCCGCCCGGCGCGAGCACGCCCGGCGCCTCCCGGCAGAGGCGGTCGATGATGGCTCGCCCGTCGACGCCGGCGTCCGTCGCCCGGCGCAGCCCCCGGCTGGGCAGGTCGTCCGTCTCGGCCGGGACGTAGGGCGGATTGGAGACGACCACGTCGAACCGCTCCCCCCAGACGGGCCCGAGGAGATCGCCGCGCAGCGTTCGCATCCTGACCCCGTTGGCCTGGGCGGTGGCCCGGGCGGAGAGCAGGGCCCGGCGCGACCCGTCCACGGCCGTCGCCTCGGCACCGGCGAGGGCGGCGACGGTCGCCAGCACGCCGCTCCCCGTCCCGACGTCCACGACGCGTGCCCGGCCGCGCCGGCGCACGGTGGCGGCGAGTTCCGTCGCCAGCATCCAGGAGTCCGAGTGCGGAGGAAAGGTGCCGGGAAGCGTCACAATTCTCACGAAACGGGAAGTAACCGATCTCGATGTCCGCTACACCCACGGTTCCCCGCCTCGACGATCCCGCCGCCTGGCGGGCGGCATACGCCGCCCCGTCGGCCATGACGGTCGGCCTCGAGGACGAGGTGATGGTGCTCGACCCGCGGACGTTCGACTTTGCCCCGCAAGGCGCGAGGCTCGTCGCCCTCCTCGGCGATCCCCGGATCCGGACCGAGCTGCCCGCCGCGCAGGTCGAGCTGGTCACCGGCCCCGGCGCGACGGTCAGTGCCGCGGCGCGTGAGCTCGCCGAGCTGCGCCGGCTGGCCGCCCGCGGGGCCCGCGCCCTCGGCCTCCGGCTGGCCGCCGCGGCGGTTCATCCCTTCGCGCCGCCGTCAGGGCCGTTGAACGACGCGCCGCACTACAGCGACCTGGCTGCCAAGTACGGGACCGTGGCGATGCGCCAGCTCGTGTTTGGCCTGCACGTGCACGTCGCCGTCCGCGGGGAGGATCGCGTCGTGCCGGTCTACAACGCGCTGCGCGAGCACCTGCCGCTCATCACCGCGCTCAGCGCCAACGCCCCCTTTTACGGCGGCCGGGACACCGGCCTCGCGTCCGTCCGGCCGGAGATCTCGACGCTCCTGCCCCGGCAGGGCGTGCCGCCGGCGTTCGCCTCGTGGGAGCACGTCGCCGACACCTTCCGCTTCGGCCGGGCCGCCGGTTCGGTGGCCGACGCGGGATCCTGGTGGTGGGAGGCCCGGCTGCACCCCCGATGGGGGACGGTCGAGGTCCGGGTCGCGGATGCCCAGAGCACCGTCTCGGAGGCCGCCGGCATCGCGGCATTCATCCAGTGCCTGATCGCGTGGCTGGCCGACCGCCACGACGCGCGTGACCTGCCGGCGCCGGCCGAGACCTGGCGGATCGCCGAGAACCGCTGGAGCGCCTACCGGCACGGTTTGGACGGCACGATGGCCGAGGCCCGCACCGGCGCGAGGCGTCCCACCCGCGAGGCGCTGGCGATGCTGCTCGACCGCCTCGGTTCCGTGGCCACCGGCTTGGGGTGCGCGGCGGAGTTGCGGACGGCGCGCGACCTCGTCGCGTGCAACGGGAGTGAGCGCCTTCGGGCCGTGATCGCCGAGCGCGGCCTGCCGGAGGCCGTGGCATGGTTGGCGGACCGCTTCGAGGCGCCTCATGGTGATAGTCGGGCGCAACGGGTAGGCCGGTTGAGCCGGCGGTGAGCTCGCGCGTCGGAGCCGGGAGATCACCGCGAGACGGGTGTTAGTGGACGCGAGCCGCGGACTTCAACGACGCTGGGCCGGAACGCCACGCGCACTTCGAAAGGCGGCCGCTACCTCGCGGGTCTCTGCCTCTGCTCCCAGGGGAAAGATGTGCAACGCGTCGACGCCCGGCATGGCAGCCAACTCGGTCGCGAGCTCCGTTGCGAGCTCCATGCCGCCACCCAAGCTGATCTGGCGATGCGCAGCGTCGGACAGCAGGCAGCCCGGGAGGCGCCGGACGTGGTCAGCCATCCGCTCGTTGCGCAGCAGCGCCACGCCCGCATAGAAGTGGATACCGACCAGAAGCTCAGCGGCACGGTCCAGGAAGGCGCGCAGCGCGGGCAAATCGAACACCATCTGGGACTGGAGGAACTCGGCGCCGGCCGCCAGCTTCCGCTCGAGCAGCCGCAGCTCGCGGTCGGGGTCGGGCGCGAACGGGTTGACGACCGCGCCAACAGCCAGCTCGCGGGGCTCAGCCCACCCCTTGACTTGGGCAATCAGCGCCGTCGCCGTCAGATCCTTGACTCGCGGCACGCCCTCGACAGGATCGCCGTACAAGCACAGGACGCCTTCGGATTCCAGGGCCGCCGCACCAACAACCTGCGACTGAAGGGCCAGACGGTTGCGATCACGGCACGAGACGTGCACGACAGTCGCGACGCCCTGCTCCCGGGCGAGGGCCACGGCGGCCAGCGGCGACATCCGCGGCTGTCCGGCGTGGTTGTCGGTGAGGCCGACCAAGTCGACGGTGTCGGCCAAGGCCGCGATTCGGTCCCGCACGCGAGGAGCATCCGGCGTGCTGGGGAGCGAGATCTCGGCCGAGGTCAGCGCGCTCGTCGGCATAGACGCAAGGCTACCGCCCGCACTCGAGTTCCACGCCGCGCCCGGGGGCCCAAGCGACGATGGCTCGCCGTTGCGCACTTCCACTAACCGAACTCCCGCAATCCTGCTCCGCCGCCACTAGGTACTTCCCGACGAGCGCCTCGCCGGCGTCCTGCTGGACGGCCTCCGTCGGAGTGGGTGGGCGACGGCTCGACCGATCGGGCTTTAGCTGGTTCGAACATCTGTCGATATCGGTTGCGATGGCTAAAGCCCGGTAGCCGGACCGTCTCGTCCGCACTTCCGCTCGAACCGCACCGATTGACTCGAGGTATCTGCACCCATGACCGTTCACGCCGCGCCCTCAGCCGCCGCCGGTGACCCGGGAGACCGCCGGGCGCTGCCTCCGCCGCTCGCCGGCCGCCGGCGGCGTCGCCGGAGGCATACGCTGGCCGTCGGGTTCCTCGCCGGCGCCTTTGTCTTCGGCGGGGTCTCCCCAGCCTGGGCGGGTTCGGCGTTCACCACGGTGGCCGGGCTTCCGAGCACGCTCTTCGTCGGACAGACCGGCGTCCCGGGCTCGCTCACGATGACGAACGCCTCGACCGGCGCGCAGGCGAGCCAGAACCTCACGGTCAGCGCGATCACGCTGGTCGCGAACTGCGGCACCCAGGCGATCAGCGGGGGCGACTGCCCACTCGCTGCGGTCGACCCCGGCGTGCTGCGGCTGAGCCTCACGGGCTCTGGTGAGGCTGGAACCGTGTGCGCCGGCAGGACCTTCGCGATCGGTGTCAGCGACCCCGCCCAGGGCAAGTACCTGTTCAGCGCGGGCGCCCCGGTGGTTCTCGGCGCGACCGGCAGTCCGGACGGCGTGTGCATGATCGACTTCACGCTCGAGGTCGTGAAGGCGCCGGCGAGGGACGCCGACCCCGCCCTGCCCGGGATGCAGACCGCGGCGACCGCCTTCGCGCTCGGCGTGAGCGCCGACGGCCTGACCGCCGGGGGCTTCGCCACGACCGAGGCGACGATCAGCGGCACCAGCCCGGTCGCCACGCCGCTTTCGTCGGCGGCGGGCCCGATCGGCGCCGGTGGAGACCCGAGCGTCCCGGCGGCGCCGCAGCCCGTCCAGGCCGCCTCACTCCATGCCACCGCCGCCTCCGCTCCCGCCGCCGCCCAGCCGCGAGCCGCGGCGCGCTGTGTGGTGCCCAAGCTCAAGGGCTACACGCTCGCCAAGGCCAGGCACGCCCTGCGCCAGGCACACTGCACCGTCGGCATCCGCCGGCAGCGCGACTCCCGTCGCCGGCGCGCATCGCGCGTGGTCGCCCAGCAGCCCCGGGCCGGCGGAGTCCTGGCGCCCGCCACGCGCGTCACGATCACGCTCGGCAGCGGGGGCTGAAGCCTCCCTGCGGAGCGCGCTCCGGTTCGCCGGGGCACGGCGAAGTGCCCGAGCGCAGCGCCGACGTACGCTGCGCTCGGACACCGATCGGCCATCCGATCCTCGCCCTGGCCTAGGCCTGGGCCACCTGGTAGTGCCCCGGCTTCTGGATGTTCGTGTCCGGCTCCGCCGACGCCGTCGACGCGGCGGCGCCCAGCAGCGTGAGCGTGACGAGGGCGATCGCCCCGATGCGCCGGCGCGAACCCTCGGTGCGGGGAGAGAGACGGTCTGAGTTGGTCATCGCGAGACTCCTTTTGACTGGTGGGTGAGTGCAACGAGTCTCGCCTCCCAGCAGAGCGCGCACATCGGTCATTTGACCCATTCTCCGCCGCTCGGTCAGGCGGCCGGCTGCGGGGCACGCGCATAGCGCAGCGACCCCGGCGTCGTCAGCGTCTCGCCGGTCTCGAGCAGCGTCTTCAGGCCCGAGAGGATCATCGGCCAGCCACCGTAGAGCTCGCCGCTGGCCTCCTCGCCCAGCTCGCCGTGGGTCACGGTCAGCTGGCAGGAGTCGCCGACCGGCTCGATCTCCCACGTCACCCGGGACGTCCCTTCGCGCCTGACATCGTCGCTCCACAGAGCCCGGAAGCTCTGGACGAGCCGCCGCGGCGGGTCGACCTCCAGATTCTCCCCCTCGACGATCGCCGTCGGGGCCATGGCGTGGACGCCCTCGTAGCCCGAGCCCGGCGTCCAGTCCGAGCGGACGGCCACGCCGAAGTTGTACTTGCTCCGCATCTCGCTGTCGGTGATCGCCTCCCAGAGGCGCTCCGGGGTCGTCTTGATGTAGATCTCGAATACCTTCTCCATGCCTGGCTCCTCGATTCCGCTGAAGGTTGCGTCAACGCCCAGGACAATACGTGACCGGATGGTCACCTGTCAAGTCCCGCCTCCCCCTCCCTGCCCGCGCCGGCGTCGACGCCGGGCGAGAACCATGCCGACGACGACCCCGTAGGCGACGTGGTCGGCGAGCTGCGGCCCGACCGGCAGGGCCCGTATCCGCGGAAAGCGGCGACCGACGACCCCGAGGTCGAGGGCCGCGATCCCGATCCCGGAGAGCCCCGCCGCCAGGACGGTACGGCGTCGCGGCAGGCCGGCCGCGAGGACCAGCGCCCAGCCCAGGGACAGAGCCAGGTGCGCGGTTGTCGCGGCGGCGAGGAGCCGTCCCCGCCGCTCCTCCCCGGGCAGGAGCAGCGTCCCGGCGGCCAGGGACGGCTCGAGCGGATCGCCCCGAGCCCAGAGGGCGTGCGCCGTCGACGGCGCTCCGCTCAGCACGGCCGCGACCGCGCCGGCGGCCAGGGCGTCCACAGCGGTCAGGTCGTCGCGCACGCCGTCGATTCTCTCCGAACGCGTTCGCACCGGTCTCGGGCGCCGCTGACGCCCGGGCGCGCTCGGCCCGCTGGCCGTCTTGGCGAGCCATGCCCCTCCGGTCCTCCCGGCTCCGACGCGCCGCGCCGGCTCGGTCTTCATCTCGCGGCGACCCGGCGGTAGACTCCTCCCCGCGTGATCGCCCGCCTCGACTTCGTCGCCGTGCCCTCGCAGGATGCCGAGCGGACGCGCAGCTTCTACGTCGAGACGCTCGGCCTCCGCGCCGACGAGAAGGCCCGCTTCGAGTTCTGGGTCGGCGAGACCTGCTTCGGAATCTGGCAGCCCGACCGCCTGGGCATGCCGTTCGCGGCGCAGAAGAACGCGCATCTCGCCCTCCACGTGGACGACGTCGCCGCGGCGCGCGCGGAGCTCGAGGCCAAGGGCGTCGCCTTCGCCGGCGAGATCCTCGACACCGGGGTCTGCCACATGGCCTTCTTCACCGATCCCGACGGCAACGACCTGATGCTCCACCACCGCTACGCGGCGTAGCCGAAACGAGGCCCGCGCTCGACGGCTAACGTCGGGGGGCACTGGTAGAGTGCCCTGAGGTCCAGACCCCATCGCAAGGGACGCCGTGCCACCCGAAGCCGCTGATATCTTCCGCACCGCGAGCCGCGCCGCCAGCATCATGGACGCCGGCCAGCTCGAGATGCTCGTGGTGCTCGAGCCGCACATGCAGGAGGTCAGGCTCCCCGCCGGCGCCCCCATCTACAAGGCGGGCGAGCCGAGCGACGCGATCTATGTGATCGACGACGGAGACGTCCGCGTGGAGGTCCACTCGCACGAAGTCGACACTGACACAGTGCTGGAATATCGCGGAGCCGGCTCCTTCCTCGGCGACACCGGCGTCCTGGCCAAGCTCCCCCGCTGGACCTCGGCCTACGCCCACACCGACGTCCTGCTCCACCGGGTCTCGGCCGACGGGCTCCGCCGCGTCTACGAGGAGAGCCCGGCCGAGGGCGTGGCGATCCTCCGGGCCCTCAGCCGCGACACCGCGACGCGAGCCGAGCGGGCGGCCCGGCAGCTCGCCGACCATCTCGCCGACGACCAGCCCGATCCCGAGGTCGAGCGGCTGGTCGCGGCGGCCGGGGCCCCCCAGC
>JAXDKY010000149.1:0-5450 GCA_034666885.1 Chloroflexota bacterium | reverse complement strand
GAGGTCCCGGCCGACGAACAGCGCAGGCTGCTGGCGCGCGTCGGGGTGGTCACCGAGCCGGCTCCGGCGGGGACCCGCGTCGCGGTGGCGACCGGTCCGCAGGCGCTCGAGGTCGATGCCGGCGACGAAGCGTTCGTCGCGGTCGTCCCGTCGTGGCGCCGCGACCTGGAGGTCGAGGCCGACGTCACCGAGGAGGTCGCTCGTGTTCGGGGCTACGATCTGGTCCCCGAGATCCTGCCGCACACGCCGATGCCGCCGTACCGACCCTCGCCTCTCCTCGTGCGCGACGCGGTGCGGGACGTGCTCGTCGGTGCGGGGTTGACGGAGACGGTGTCGTTCGCGCTCGTGTCGCCGGCGACCGTCGAGCGGTTCCCAGCTGTCGAGGATCCCGACGTCGAGGGCGAGGGCGCGGCCGGAGGTCGACCGGTCACGGTCACCAATCCGCTCTCGAGCCAGCACTCCGTGATGCGCCAGCGGCTGCTCGGCAGCCTGCTCGAGGTGACCGACACGAACCTTCGCCAGGGTCTTGGCGACGTCGCCATCTTCGAGATCGGCAAGGGCTACGGCGCCACCGACGACGGTGAACGGACGCACGAGTGGTGGCGGCTCGGCTTCGCGCTCACGGGCTCGGCCGAGATTCCCGCCCACAACCGCCCCGCGCGGCCGTACGACCTCGACGACGCGAAGGGCATCATCGACCTCGTGGCGCGCGATCTTGGCCTGGCTCGGCCGGCCTACACGCCCCTGACCGACGATCCGACCCTCCATCCAGGTCGCGCCGCCCGGGTGGTCGCCCCCGACGAGCTCGCGGGTCGCGTCGGCGAGGTCCACCCGGCCCTCATCGACGAGCTGGGGCTGCGCGCCGACCGGATCATCGTGGCGGAGCTGGCCGTCGCCGGGCTGTCGGGCGGTCAGCCCGCAGTGCCGCAGGGCCGAACGCCGTCGCGCCACCCGGTCGTCGAGCGCGACCTGGCCG
The DNA here is from genome assembly GCA_034666885.1 of Chloroflexota bacterium. GTDB lineage: Bacteria > Chloroflexota > Limnocylindria > Limnocylindrales > CSP1-4 > SPCO01. The sequence goes on along the minus strand of JAXDKY010000149.1, from coordinate 4,474 downwards.
TCGTCGTCGCGGAGGACCGCACCGTGGGCGAGGTCGAAGCCGCCATCCGCCGGCACGCCGGTCCGCTCCTGGAGTCGGTGGAGCTGTTCGACATCTATCGCGGGCGTCCGCTCCCCGACGACCGACGCAGTCTCGCTTTCCGGCTCGTGTTCGCCGGGGCCGATCGGACGCTCACGGAGGACGAGGTCGACCGCGCCGTCGCCGACACCACCGCGGGTCTCGAGACCGACGTAGACGGCCGCCTGCGCACCTGAACCGCACCGGACCGCCCACGACCTTCGTCCCGGTTGCGACTCGTCAAGACCCGCTGCTACCCTTGCGCCGCCCCGGGCAGCACTGCCCGGGCGTTCCGTCACGTTCCAAGGAGGGACGGTGGACTTCGGGGCTGCCCTGGGCGGGTTCGGTACGACCGACCTGCTCCTCGTCCTTTATTTCCTGGCCTTCTTCGTCCTGGGATTTGCCCAGGGCACCATCAGGCGCCTGATCGGGATCGCCTCGATCCTCTTCTCGTTCCTGTTCGCGGCCAACCTGTCGGAACCGCTCGGCGCGTTCCTTGGCAGCAACTGGGCGCAGTTCTCCCGCCAGTACTCCTACATGATCGGGTTCGGCACGGTGTTCGTGGCCGCGTCCCTGGCCTTCGCGCTCGTCGTCCAGGGCTTCTACAAGCCACAGCCCCTGTTCGCCAAGGCGCGTTTCGTCGATGAGATCATCGGCGGGCTGCTGGGCCTGGTGCAGGCGGGCCTGATCCTCATCGCCGTGATCGTCATCCTCGGGTCGTTCTTCCTCATCCCCGGCATCGCGAAGGACCCGCAGGAGCTGATCGGGTTGCGTGACCTGTGGACGGCGCTCGAATCCTCGAAGATCGTCGACTTCTTCCAGTCGACGCTCATCCCCGGCTTCTTCGTGGTGTTCGACCTCTTCATCCCGGATTCGATCCAGGTCTGGTTCCGGAGCGCGTCGGTCTGAGCGTCGTCGATCGCGACGGGCTGGCCGGTCCGCCCGCGATCGTCGGCCCCCTTCTGCTCGGTGCGCGGCTGGTCCGCGACGACACGTCCGGCCGGCGCGAGGCGCGCATCGTCGAGGTCGAGGCCTACGCCGGGCCCGAGGACTTGGCCTCGCACGCCCGGTTCGCGTCCAACGCCCGTAACCGGGTCATGACGGGGCCGCCCGGCATCGCCTACGTGTACCTTGTCTACGGGATGTACGACTGTGTGAACGTGGTCGTCGAGCCGGCCGGGCGGCCGTCGGCGATCCTGATCCGGGCCGTCGAACCGCTGCTCGGGGTCGATCGCATGCGAGCCGACCGGCTGACCGTGGAACGCCGCCGGCGGGCGGCGCGCACCGATCCGGGAGCCGCGGCGGCGCAGGCGCGGCTGGCGGCCACACCCGACCATCGACTGGCCAGCGGGCCGGGCCTGGTCGGCGCGGCGTTCGGCGTCGACACGAGCTGGACGGGCATCGACCTGTGCGATCCGGGCAGCCCGCTGCGCCTGGAACGGGATCCCGCGGATCCGCTCGACGTGGTCCCGACCGACGCCATCGCCGTGACGGCCCGGCTGGGGGTGGCGTACGCCGGGGACGACTGGGCCGCCCGGCCGTGGCGCTTCGCCATCGCGGGGCATCGGTCCGTGTCCGGGCCGGCTGTGGCGCGGCGCGCCGCCGCTGCCCGGCCATCGGCCCGCCCGCCCGCCTGATGGACGCCCGCTCCCAGATCCTGCTCGAGTTCCCGCTCGTCCGCGACCGGCTCGCCGCGGCCACCTCGTTCCCGCCCTCCCGGCGCCTCGCGGAGGCACTTGAGCCCGCCGCCGATCCGGTCATCGTGGCCCGCCAACTGGACGAGACGGACCAGGCTCGGTCGCTGCTCGAGGAGCGGCCGGGCGTCGGCATCGGCGCGGCGCACGACATCGGCCCATCGATCGAGCGGGCGGCGCGCGGCGGGCGGCTGGACCCCGCCCAGTTCCTCGAGATCGCCGAGACGCTCGATGCGACGGCGCGCCTCGCGACGATGCTCGCCGAGGAGCGCCGCGCATTGCTCCGCGAGCTCGGCCGGGAGCTCCATGCGTTGCCCGCGATCCGCAGCACGCTCGCGCGCAGCTTCGACCCGGTCGGGGAGCTCCTCGACACGGCGTCGCCGCGGCTCGGCGGCCTGCGCGCGGCGGTGCGTGTGGCGTACGACCGGCTGCGACGGCGCCTGGACGCACTCGTCGGGGCGGAGCTCGGGAACGCCCTCCAGGAGCCGATCGTGACGCTCCGCAACGGGCGCTACGTCGTCCCGGTCAAGGCCGAGGCACGCGCCCGCGTGAAGGGCATCGTCCACGACGCCTCGGGCAGTGGCCAGACGCTGTTCATCGAGCCGCTCGTCGCCGTGGAACTCGGGAACGCCTGGCGCGAGGCGCAGGTCGCGGAAGCCGAGGAGATCGCCCGCATCCTGGACGAGCTGTCGGCGCTGGTCGCGGCCAACGCCGCGGCGCTGCGCGAGACGCTGGACGCGCTCGCGCGGTTCGACCTGTGGGCCGCGAAGGCGAGCCTGGCCGCCGACATGGACGGCAGCCGCGCCGAGACGGCCGATCGACCCGAGGTCATCCTGCTGTCGGCGCGCCACCCCGGCCTGACCGGCCGCGTCGTCCCCATCGACATCCGGATCGGCGACGGCTACAGCGCGCTCGTGGTGACCGGCCCGAACACCGGTGGCAAGACCGTGACGCTGCGCACACTCGGGCTGCTGAGCCTGATGCACCAGTCGGGCCTGCACATCCCGGCCGAGGCGGGCAGCCGCCTTCCGGTGTGGCGCGACGTCTTCGCCGATATCGGGGATGAGCAGTCGGTGGCGCAGTCCCTGTCCACGTTCTCCGGGCACCTGCGCCGCATCACGACGATCGTCGAGGCCGCGGGTCCGGACACGCTCGTCCTGCTCGATGAGCTCGGCGCGGGCACCGATCCGACCGAGGGCTCCGCCCTCGCGCAGGCCCTGCTCGACCACTTCATCCGTGCCGGGGCGATCGTGGCGGCCACGACCCACTACGCGGAGCTCAAGGCCTACGCCCACACGACGCCGGGTGCGCGCAACGCTGCGGTCGAATTCGACCTGGACACGCTGACGCCGACCTATCGACTCACGATCGGCCTGCCGGGCGGCAGCCAGGCCTTCGCCATCGCCGAGCGGCTTGGCCTGCCGGAAGCGATCGTGGACGATGCCCGGTCGCGACTGACCGAATCGCAGCGCTCGTTCGAAGCGACCCTTGCCGCGATCAAGGCGACCGAGGGGGAGACCAGCGAGGCGCTCGATCGGGCGCGCGCCGCGGAATCACGAGCGGCGGAGGCGCTGCGCATCGCGGCCGAGGAACGCGGGCGCGCCCGGCGCGAGCGCGAGGAGCACGTCCGGTCCGCGCGCGTCGAGGCCGATCGGGTGGTGGAGGACCTCCGAGCCGAGCTCGCGCAGACGCGCCAGTCGCTCGAGCGTGAGACCGTCACGGCCGGGTCGCTCGATGCGGCCGTGAGCCGGGCCGAGGCGATCGCGGCGCGCCTGCCGGCCGTGGAGGCCGCGCCGGAGCCGCCGCCGTCGGAACCGCGGACCTGGCACGTCGGGGATCGCGTCCGAAGCCGATCCGGTGGCTGGGAGGGCCGCCTGGCCGCGATGGACAAGGGTGGCCGGCGCGCGACCCTCGAGGCGGGCGGGATCCGGGTGATGGTGGAGCTGGATGACCTGGAGCCGGCGCTCGGCCAACCGACCGCGGAGACCACGTCCTCCACGTCGACCGGTGCCGGCACGAACGCCGCCAGCCTGCGCCTCGAGCGGGCGCGCAGCGTGGCCTCGTCGCTGGACCTGCGCGGGGCCCGCGTTGAGGAGGCGCTCGAAGCGCTGGCTCGTTACCTCGACGACGCGAGCCTGGCTGGGCTGGCGTCGGCCACGATCATCCACGGGCTGGGCACGGGTGCCCTGCGCGACGCGGTCCGCGAGGTGGTGGCAACGCATCCGCTGGTGCGTGCCTCGCGGCCCGGGGAGCGGGGCGAGGGCGGGGACGGCGCGACGATCGTCAGCTTCTGACGCCCCGCGCCGCGATCAGGGCTTGGGCGTCTTCGGCGGTCGGCCGTTGCCGCCTCCACCGCCGGGGGGCGGTGGGTTCACGCACGGCACGCTCGGCAACGGGACGACGAGTGGGTCGCACACCGGTGGGCTCGGCGGCGCCAATGGACACTTGTCGCGCGGCGCGAAGGGCGCACCCCACGACTTGCCGAACGGATGGAACGCGCCGTCATAGAAGTACGACGTGAAGGTGCCCTTCGGTCCGCGGACCCGCTCGCCCTTGGCCGCCCGGGCGGCCCACGCACGGTCCGCCCGCTGCCAGTTCTTGAAGTTGCTCTCGACGTCGCGCAGATCGAAGAAGCCCTTCTGGACCTTCGGCCCGACGCAGCCCTCCTGCCACAACAGGCCGGATGCCTCGTCGATGGCGACCGACACCCGGATGGTCTCGCG
>JAXDKY010000148.1:0-3775 GCA_034666885.1 Chloroflexota bacterium | reverse complement strand
CGGGCGACGAGCGCCAGCGGCTCTACGACGAGCACGCCCGGCTGTACCCGGAGTTCGCGGCGTACCCGAGCAAGACGAGCCGTGTGATCCCGGTCTTCGTGCTGGAGCGACGCCCCGGCTGATCGCTCAGAGGCCCAGCGGACGGTCGGCAGCCTGCGTCCGAGACGTGGCTCACGGCTTCAATCAGCTCGGCCGGTCGCGAATGTCGACCGTACAACTTCAGGTCATCGGACCGCAGCACTCGGTGAGCGCGAAACCAACCATCCTCGGCGCCTCCGAATGATTTACGCAGGTCGGAACGACTAACCCATAGCGGAGATGCCGCGGCCCGGCCTGTCGGTCCCAGGCGCGACAGGGTCCATCTGGGGTGGCCGCCACCGCCACGAGGGTCTCGGCGCGAACCGGTCCCTCGGCGTAGGAGCGGAGGGTTGTCATGAGACTGGCACCGATATGCGGCCTTGTGGCGTGGGTGCCCGCAATCACGCTGCTGCTGACAGCGTGTCAGGCCGGCGTCGTCGCCACGCCGACGGTCCTCGAGAGCCAGCGTCCGGCGTCCACGCCGGCACCGTCCGCGTCAGCGAGCGCGGCCTCCCCGTCACCAGCAGGTCTCGCGGCAGCGTTGGTGAACTCCAAGATCGTCTTCAATCGCTCGGACGGGACGACGTGGCCACCACCCGCCTTCATGATCGACCCCGACGGATCACATGAGCACGCGTTACCCGACGGCGGGCTGCAGCCTGGAATCTGGTCGCCGGACGGACGTCGACTGGTCGTCAGCTACCTCGCGCATGACGATGCGCCAGGGCCGAGCGCAGACGACGGTTGGATGCGTCCGGCGCTGGTCAATGCGGACGGTTCCGACTTCAAGGTCCTCGACGCGTACCCCGATCGGAAGCTGAATCTCGTCCCGATCGGTTGGTCTCCAGACCAGTCACGGATCTACGTGTTCAGCGGCTATGACGCGGCCGACGTCGCCGACGTGGGGTTGTTTACGGTGCGCTCCTCCGATGGTGGCGGCCTGAGGAGCGTGCTGCCATCAGCGCCGAAGGACACGCTCTCAGGGATAGCGGGCGATTCGTGCGCGCGGCCGGACGCCGTCCACCTGTCGCCTGACGGCCTGAATCTCGTCGTCAACCGGGAGTCCGTCGGTGCCTGCGGCACGCTCCTGGTTCTCCACGCGGACGGCACCGGCATGCGCGATCTAAGCCCGGATGGCACAGCGACCGTCGAGCTCGAAGCATGGGACTTCCTCGAGCGCGGCGGCATTTCCGAAACGTGGTCTCCGGATGGATCGCAGATCGCGTTCGGTGCGTATGTGGTCAAGGCGGACTCGACCGCCCTGTACGTCGTCGATGCTGACGGCAGCGGGCTTCGACAGATCGTCTCGACTGATGTGGGAGCGGTGACGGCCCAGTGGTCACCCGACGGCAAGTGGATCGCATTTACCAGCCGCTACCGTTCTCAGCCGCAGGTCTGGGTCGTCCATCCTGATGGCGGCGGGCTCGCAAAGCTCACCGACGGTTCGGGTGGATCGACGTCGATCGCCCCGGTTTGGTCGCCGGACGGCTCCAAGCTGCTGTTCCAACGCAAGCAAGCGGGTCAGGTGACCCTCTGGACGATGAACGTGGATGGGAGTGAGCAGCGGCAGCTATCGCAAACACCATTGGCGAGCGACTATACGGGCCCATACGCTTGGTGGCCCGCGAAATAGGTCCGGACAGGTTGCATCAAGCGAGATCGGACACGGGAAGGTGACGGCACGAACGACCGTTGGGGACGGCGTCAACGAGCTCGAGGCAGCGCTCGCGGACGATCGCGCGTTCGAGTCGTGGCATCGCCGAACGCTGCCGCCCGTCTACGCGTACCTGCTCAGCCGGTGCGGGGGTGATGTCACTCTCGCCGAAGACCTGACCCAGGAGACGTTCATCGCCGCGATCGACCGGCGCACGCGGTTCGACGGCCGCTCGGACACGATCACCTGGTTGTGCGGCATCGCTCGCCACAAGCTGGCCGACCACTTCCGTTCGCTCGAGCGCGACGAGCGGCGCCGGATGCGGATCGAGATTCGCCAGGTGGAGGTCGGTTCCGGAGAGCGCGAACGGATCGGTCCGGAGGATCGAACCCTGATCGCCGAGACGCTGCGATCGCTGCCGGCGAGCCAGCGTGCCGTACTTGTCTTCGTCGTCCTCGATGACCTCCCGGTCGCGGAGGCCGCGCGTCTCCTGGGCAGGAGCCGGGGAGCCACGGAGTCGCTCCTTTTTCGAGCCCGCGAGAGCTTCCGGCGAGCCTATGCGGGCGAGGTGGAGCCATGAACAGCTCGCACAGCCTGACGACCGAGCAGGTCGACGCCATTCTTCGTCGCCTGGACGTCGCGTCTGCGCCCGATCCTGCCTTCGTCGTGTCGAGCCATTCCGCGCTCGCAAGCCGGGTCCGGGCAGTCCGCGCCCGCGACGCCGGCTGGTTCGGCCGCCTGTACCGAGGATCGGGTCTGGCGCTGGTTCCGACAACCCTGAACCGGTCGACAGCGCGATCCCTCCGCCTGATCGCCCTTGTCGCCCTCCTTGTCCTTGCGCTCATGGTCGGCCTCGTGATCGCCGGTGCCCTCAACCGGCCGACGATCGGCGGCAATGGGGTCCTGATCGTGTCCGTCAAGGGCCAGCTGGAAGCCGTCGATCCACTTACTGGCTCCGGGCGGTCCATCCTCCCGGCCGGTGTCAAGGCCGAAAGTGTCACTCGATCGCCCGACGGTCAGCTCGCGACGTACTGGGTGAATGGCGGCTCCGAGTCGCACCTCTTCGCGGTCGACGTCGATGGCAGCGACCGCCGTGAGCTCGCGAGCGGGATGTCCTTGACGTGGAATTCATCGAACGACGCGTGGTCGTCGGATTCTCGGTTCTTGGCGTCGGAGGTGACACTCGATGGCGTGGCGCGCATCCTCGTCGTCGACGTCACGAGCGGTCTGGCGGGGCCGGTCACTCCGCCAGAAGTTGTCGCTCACAACCCGCTCTGGTCGCCCGACGACGCGTGGATCGCATTCACCCCGGAGGCGAAAGTCGGGCGCGGCCTGTCGGTCATCCGAGCCGATGGGACGGGCATGCACGATATCGGCGGCAACCTTCACGGGCTCGACGTCGCAGGTCCGGACACTTGGTCGCCCGACGGAGAATGGATCTACTTCAACGCCGGCGATGCCGCCGGGAGTCACGTGTTCCGGGCCAACGTTCCGGGCCGCTTCAACCAGCAGCTCACCGCGAACGGCCTGGACGCGTATGCCACCGCCTCCTCCCCCGATGGAACGCGCGTCGCGTTCATGGTCGACGCCGGGTACGGCTTCGACCTGTGGATCGCCAACAGTGATGGCACGGCAGCGCACCGGATCCTCGAAACAGCCGGCCTCGGAGGATGGTCAGCGGACGGCCAGTTCATCCTCGTCCGGTGGAAGCCGCCGGACAACGCGCTCGGCGGGTTGGGCACGGTCAGGCCCGACGGGACGGATCTGAAGATCCTGATTCCCTACGATCCGTCCTGTCGCGACCGGTGGGATCAGACCTGTGAGCTTGGCTTCGGCTGGGGACAAGCGCGACCCTGACGCGCGCTCGCTCCGCCGGTCTCGGGCGCGCCGCACCGCCAAAGGCAGGCCGTGGGATGGCCGCTCGGCTCAACGCAGGCCGTTGACGAACTCGACTACGGCGTCGGCGCATGCGCCTTCCGTCGGCTCCTCGCCGCAGGCGAGCTCGACCTGCCTGGACTTCGGGCTCACCTGTAGCCAGAAGCT
>JAXDKY010000147.1:0-3327 GCA_034666885.1 Chloroflexota bacterium | reverse complement strand
GCGCCGATGAGGCGCGGCGGCGAGACGCTCCTTACGAGGCGCGGAGCTCGAGCGAACCGTGCGCGGCGCGGTGCGCGGCGAGGCGGGCTCGAAGCCCGACGTCGTTGCGAAGCTGGTCGATGAACAGCATCGCGAGCTCGGAATCGAACTGCGTACCGGCGCAGCGCAGCAATTCTTCGAGCGCCCACTCCATGGAGCGTGCCGGCTTGTACGGCCGGGCGTGGGTCATCGCATCGAACGCGTCGGCGATCCGGACGATCCGCGCTTCCAGCGGGATGCGGTCGCCACGCAGGCCGTCCGGATACCCCGAGCCATCCATGTTCTCGTGGTGCCAGCGAGCGATCCGCCGGGCGACCTCGAACCCCTCCCCTTGCGCGAGGATCTCGGCGCCCCACACCGGGTGCCGGCGCATGATCTCCCATTCGTCGGCGCTGAGGGGTCCGGGCTTGAGCAGGATGCGGTCGGGCACGTGGAGCTTGCCGACATCGTGGAGCATCGCCGACCAGCCGATGTCCGCCGCTCGCTCGGGATCGACGCCGGTCGCCAGGGCGAGCTCCTCTGCCAGGAGCTGGACGCGTACGACGTGGTCGCCCGTGTCCGTGTCCTTGGCCTCGGCGCCGCGCGCGAGGGCGACCATGCCGTCGCGCTGACGTTGTGCGATGTCGACGGCCGCCGACCTCCAACCGAGCGTCGCGGCTCGAACGTGGTCGAAGAGGTAGCCGGTGACCCCACCCACGAGGGCGAAGGTGCCGCCGCGGATCACCCAGGCGTCGGGGTTCTCGACCCCGCCAGGCAGGCTGGCCAGGGTCGCGACGGGCCCGAGCAGGATGGCGACGTAGGCCGCGGTCGCAAGACCGCCACGCCATCCGAACAGGTAGGCCGCCAGCACGATCGGCAGGTAACCGAGATGGTTGAGCGGGTTCGGCGAGCCCCCCGTGATCCGGATGAGAACCAGGGCCACGACGCCGCCGATACCGATCGCCGTCCAGCCGGCCAGTCGCGTCCAGCCGAGGCGCGCACTCGCCTCGGACAGGTCGATCGATCCGATCCTGGGGTGCGCCTGACTCGTCATCGGGTTCCTCGAGGGGAATTCATCGAGACGGCCAGCATATTGGCCCGCCGAGGACCAAAGGCGGAGCCATTGGTCAACGGGTCATGAGTACTCCCGGGTGCCGCTCCGTACGCGAATCAGCGCAGGAGCGCCGCGAACTCCTCGCGACCGAACGCCGTCCCGGCGATCCCCCAGCCGCCCTCGGCGGCCTCGGTGAGGAGCACCCAGGTCCGGGCGACCTGGCTCGGGTCGCCGGCGATCCGGGCGACGATCTCCGTCGCTTCCTTGACCAACTGCCGCTGGCCATCGCGCGTGAGGGCCGCTGGCGGCGTCACGACCTGGACACGGACCGTTCGCGCGGCATCGGTCCCGGCGGTGTGGACGGTCGACGCCGGCATCCGATGGATATAGGCGCCCGTGTTCTCGAGGTGGGTCGGGCCCGGGGTGACGACCCCCTCGGCCCGCAGGAGCGCAGCCGTCAACTCGGCCGCGAGGGCTCGGTCGGATCCTTCGGGAAAGAGGTCGGACGCGGCGTAGACGTCGATCATCGGCATGGCGGGGGCTCCTCGTCGCTGGACTATGATGGTTGCCATAGAGACTAGAGTATGACGCTCGTCATAGTCAAGGAGGCAGGTGCGATGGCCCGAGGTATGCGCGAGCGGATGGTCGCGAGCGCCGTCGACCTGCTCGCTCGGCGGGGTCTCCAATCGACGTCGTTCTCGGAGGTCCTGGAGCGCTCGGGTGCGCCGCGCGGATCCATCTACCACCACTTCCCCGACGGCAAGGACCAGATGGTCGGCGCCGCGCTCGATGCGGCCGGCGGTCGGGCGATCGAGCTCCTTGACCGGAAGGCGGGCGCGCCGGCCGAGGAGGTCGCCACCTGGTTCCTCCACATCTGGCGCGAGGTGCTGATCCGGGGCAGGTTCGAGGCGGGCTGTGCCGTCCTGGCGGTGGCCGTCGCCGCCGACTCACCCGAGCTGCTCGAACAGACCGCCCGCGTGTTCCGAACATGGCGAGGACGGTTGGCGGTGCTCCTCGAGCTGGGCGGCCTGCGCCGCGACGATGCGCAACGGTTCGCGGCCCTGCTCGTGGCATCCAGCGAGGGGGCCGTCGTGCTGGCACGCGCCGAGCAGAGCCTGGAGCCATTCGACCTCGTCGCCGACCAGCTCCTCGACCAGGTTCGGGCGCTGGCCCGGCCGGCGCGCTGACCCGGGGACTTGGCTCAGCCAGCTCCCGCCGCCTCCGCTACGGCCTCGACGATGTCAGCCCGTCGCCGTGCTGCGAGTGGCGGTCCTCGGGCTCGGTCGGTGTCCGGCCTTCCGTCGGCATCCAGTGCAGGAGCCATGGCGCGATCAGTCGGCGAGCGATCTCGAGGATGATCACGACGGGCGGCTCGCGCAGCATCGGGACCGCGAGGAACACGGCCAGGAACGGCGACATGACCGGCAGCGCCATCGTCGAGTAGTGGAACTGGCTGGAGGGCCAGAGGGCCGGGACCGCCAACCAGCCGGCCGCCCGCCGGTCGCGCAAGGCGAGGAGCAGCAGGGCGAGCAGGGTCACGACCAGCAGGAGCGGGAAGTAGAACGCCGACAGGCCCTGCAGGGATTCGTATTCGAGCCGCATGGAGATCGGCCCGAACTGCTGCAGGTAGTCCAGCCAGAGGCGCGGCGCGATCAGGATCGTGGCCGCGTTGAAGGCCACCGCGATCGCGACCTGCCGCCAGCGTCCCTCGCCCAGGAGCGGGATGAAGGCGTAGACCTTCAAGGCCGTTGCCACTGCCGACGCTGCGGGACGGTTCGCCACGAGGAGCGCCAGGACCACGAGCTGCGGGTTGGCCGAGAAGAGCGCCTCAGCGATGGGTGGGAACAGCAACCACCACATCGGGAAGCCGAGCCGGCGCAGCGTCCAGACGGTGGCGGCGAAGGTCAGGACGATCCAGGCGGCCGTGAAGACCTCCTCGCTCAGGAGCCCGGCCGGCGCCATGATCACGGTCGTCACCGGCGTCCCGGCGTAGTGGTAGGCAAAGCCACCGACGACGACCGCCGCGTCCCACGGGTTGGCGCCATGCAGCCAGGCCGCCACCCCGCGGTAGTAGATCGTCGCGTCGAGCCCCACCGGGAAATGGCGGTCTACGAAGAACGAGATGCGGGCGTAGGTCTGCCACGCGAACCACAGCAGGAGCAGGATCGAGCCGACCCGCCGGGCCGTGGGCCCGTATCGCCGGATCCGGTCCTCGACCTGGAGGCGCTCCGGCCAGGTCGTGTGACGGGATCCCG
>JAXDKY010000146.1:0-13056 GCA_034666885.1 Chloroflexota bacterium | reverse complement strand
TTGCCGTAGATCAGCACGTGCCCGGGCCCTGCGCAGATGCCCGCCGGGCGCGTGGCAGGCAGGGTCGGGTGCCGGTCGTGACGGGCCATGGACTCGCGATGATAGGGCACGAGGTCGCAAAGCCGTTGTCGGCCGGATGGCAGCCAACGACGATCCTTGACGCCAAAAGAAGGTGGTTGCATGAAACGCGGAGTATGCGTATGGTTTCGCATGTGAACCGCCCCTCCTTCTCCGAAGCCTCGAAGAAGAAGCTCTGGCGGCCCTGCCGGGAGGCACGGGCCCTGGGGCTCTGACGGCGCGTCCACGACGACGAACCGGGGCCTCCAGGGAACGGAGGCTCCAGGGGCCGCGGCACCACGACGGTGACCGCGGCTTTTTCATGCCCTCCGAACCCGCCGAGGCCTCACCCATGAGTGAGGACCACGCAGATGCAGACGATCATCCTTGGCGACGGCCATCTCGGCTGGGCGATCGCGGCGGCCGCCGCGGACCACGGCGAGCGCACGCCGCTCCTCGGCCGCCCCGCGTTCGATCGACATGACCCGGCGGCGCTGGTTTCGGCCGACCTCGTGATCGACGCCTCGCGCGGCGAGGCGGTGCGGGCCAACGTCGAGACCGCGCTCGACGCCGGCGTCCGCCGGTTCGTCATCGCGACGACCGGCTGGGCAGTCGATCGCGAGGCGGTGGAGCGCGCCCTCCTGGATGCCGAGGCGACGGCCGTCGTGTCCGCCAACTTCAGCCTCGGCGTAGCCCTGTTCGGCCGGCTCGTCGAGGCCGCGGCGGAGCTGTTCGGTGCGGTCGCGGGGTTCGACCCGTTCCTCGTCGAATGGCATCGGCGGGCGAAGGCGGACCGGCCGTCAGGCACGGCGCTCGACCTCGCGCGGCGGCTGACCGAGCGGCATCCGGGCCTCACCGCGGCGGGGGACCTCGAGGTGGTTTCGATCCGGGCCGGGGCGTCACCGGGCATGCACCTCGTCGGCTTCGACGCCGTGGGCGAGACGGTCGAGCTGCGGCTCACCGCGCGGGATCGCAGCGCCTACGCGACTGGCGTCCTGGCGGCCGTCGACTGGCTACGGCGTACGACCCGAGCGCCCGGCATCCATCCATTCGATCCGGTCGTGGACGAGCTGCTGGCTGCGCCCGACGACCTCGCCGCCTGACCCACCCCTCCCCGATCTCAAGAAAGGACCACTCCCATGCCCCGACCCATCCTTCGCGGTGCGTACACCGCGCTCGTTACGCCGTTCACGCCGGACGGCGCCCTCGACGAGGAGGCGTTCCGGCGGCTCGTCCGCTGGCAGGTGCTCGCTGGCATCGACGGGCTCGTGCCGTGCGGTACGACCGGCGAGGCGCCGACGCTGTCGGCCGATGAGCGCGATCGACTCATCGCCGCGACCGTCGAGACCGTGGCGGAACGCCCGTCACGCGGCCGCGTCCACGTGATCGCCGGGACCGGCACGAATGACACCGCGGCCACCATCCGCGCCACGCGTCGGGCGGCCGACCTTGGGGCGGACGCCGCGCTCGTCGTGGCGCCCTATTACAACCGGCCCGATGGCCGGATGCTCGAAGCGCACTTCCGGGCCGTCGCCGACGAGGGCGACCTGCCGATCGTGGTCTACAACGTGCCGTCGCGAACGGGTACGAACGTCGACGCGGCCACGTTCCTGCGGCTGGCCGAGCATCCGCGGGTGATCGCCGTCAAGGAAGCCAGCGGCAATCTCGAACAGATCGCCCGCATCTGCGCTGACCGACCGCGCGACGTGGCGGTCCTGGCAGGTGACGACGCGTGGACCCTGCCCATCCTCGCGCTCGGTGGGGACGGCGTCGTGTCCGTCGCCGGCAACGAGACCCCGGGCGAGATAGTCGCGCTGTGTGCTGCCGCTTACGCCGGGGACTGGGACGCCGCCCGGCGCACCCATGAGCGCTGGCTGCCGCTTTTCCTGGCCAACTTCCAGGGCGCCCCCAACCCCGTGCCGGTGAAAGCGGCACTCGTCGCCATGGGGCTGCTCGACAGCGATGCCGTCCGGGCGCCCCTGCTGACCCTGGACCACGAGCCTCGGGTGGCCCTCGCCGGGCTCCTCCGTCGACTCGGGGTCGTGGAGTCGAGCGGTGGCCGGATCGACGCCCAGGAGCGGGAGGCCGTGGCATGACCACGCGCGAGACGACGGCGGCCCCGGTCGCGACCACGGGACGTGGCGCGCCGGACGGGCAGGCCGCGGACGAGACGACGGCGGCGGGCGAGACGCCGGCCGCGGAGGCGCTGGCCGTCGAAACGCTCCTCGACGACCTCGAGGCCGGTCGGATCCGCGCCGCCGAGCCGGATGCGACCGCCCCCGGCGGCTGGCGTGTCCGGGCCGACGTCAAGGCCGCGATCCTTGATCGATTTCGCGATCGGACGGCCGCGACCTGGGAGGCGGGGCCACTCACCTTCCGCGACCGCGCCGCCGTCCCGCCACGCGACCTGCGCGACGGCCCGTGGCGCATCGTCCCGGGCGGCACCGCGGTGCGCCGCGGCGCGTACCTCGGTCCGGATGTCGTCGTGATGCCGCCGAGCTACATCAACATCGGGGCGTGGGTCGGCGAGGCGGCGATGGTCGACTCGCACGTGCTGGTCGGCTCGTGCGCGCAGATCGGGGCGCGCGTCCACCTCGCCGCGGGCGTGACGATCGGCGGCGTCCTCGAGCCGTCCGGCGCCCGGCCGGTCATCGTCGAGGACGATGCGTTCGTCGGTGCCGGCTCGGCCCTGCTCGATGGCGTGCTCATCGGTCGTGGGGCGGTCGTCGGGGCGGGTGTCACGCTGACCGGCACGTCGCGGCTCTACGACCTGGTGCGGGGCGCCGTGCTCATCGGAACGCCGGATGCGCCGCTGGCGGTGCCGCCGGGGGCCGTGATCGTTCCCGGTGCGCGCACGATCAGTGGCGAGTTCGCCGAGAGGCACAGGCTATCGATCGCCGTGGCGGTTCTCGTCAAGGACCGCGATCCCGGCACGAGCGCACGCGTGGCGCTGGAGTCGACCCTTCGATGACGCTGGGCCGCGGATGATCCTGGATCCGACTACGGCATTCGGGTGATGCGGGGCGGCTAGGGGGCGCGATAGCGTGGGGGTCCTTCCTCCCGGAGACGTCCTACTCGTGCTCTCCCCTCGCCACGCCTCCCGCCGCCCCGCTCACCATCGATCCGGCGCGCCTGCACCCGCGCCGCTCCCACCCCGCCCGACCTCCCGGGCGGGCGCGCGCACCGGCCGCCGCTGGTAGCGCCCGGTCGCCCGGCCCGGCGAGGGGATCACTTCTGCCCCGTCAAGTGAGCCGCCAGCCGGGCGACCGAACCAACCCTCAGACCGGGCCAGCGCGACCGACGCGGTATCATCCGCACCGCATCCGCCCGTAGCTCAGTGGATCAGAGCGACTGACTTCGGATCAGTAGGTCGGGGGTTCGAATCCCTCCGGGCGGGCCATCCCCGACTTCGCAGGCTCGTCCCGGTCGTCGCAACCGCTGCCCGGCGCCCTAACGAAACGTCCCGACGCCGCGTTGGTGCTGATGAGGCCCTCGGATGGTAGGCATCGTTCCCCCGGCGGTGTCGACGGGATCTGGGGGCCTCACGGCGATCCCGACGCCGCCAGCCTTACGCCGTGAGGCGGGTCAGCAGGTCGGTCAGGTGGCTCGGCTGGAACGGCTTCGCGAGGAACGCATCGCAGCCGGTGTCGAGGGCCTCGGCGCGTTCGGCCGGGAGGACGCTGGCGCTCATCACGATGACGCTCTGTCGGGTGCCCCCGGGACGCTGCGCCAGCTCGCGGGCGAGCGTGAGGCCACTGCCGTCCGGTAGCCGGACGTCGAGGATCACGACGTCGAACCGCCGAGCGGCCAGGCTCCCCCGAGCCTCGGCCAGGTCCACGGCTTCGACGATGTCGCAATCGCGCAGTCGATCGGTGTCGCTTCGCTCGAGCACGGCCCGCAGGAGCGCCCGGTTGACGGGCTCATCCTCGACGACCAGCACCGTCAGCTGCGCCGTCACGACACGAGTTCCGGCACCGGAGCGGACGGCGGCGTCGACGACGCCGGCAGGACCGTGGCGAGCCATTGGCTCAACCCGTTGACCCCGTTGTCGCCCTTCGTGGCGATGCCGAGGACCCGCCCGTTCAGGCGCGACTTGTCCGCCTCGGTCAAGTCGTGGGACGTCAGGATGAGGATCGGGATGGATGCCGTGTCCGCGTCATCGCGGAGTCGCGCCACCACCTCGAAGCCATCGACGCCGGGCATCATCAGGTCGCAGATGATGAGGTCGGCGCCGCCCGCCTGCGCGAGATCGATGCCTTCACGGCCGGACAACGCGCGATTAACCGTGAAGCCGAGTGGCTCGAGCGTCCCTTCGATCATGTCGAGCGCCGCCACCTCGTCATCGATCGCCAGGACCTTCATCGCCCGCGTCTTCACCTTGGTGGTGAACGTGTACCGGCCGAGCCGATCGAGCAGCGCCTTGGGGTCGATCGGCTTCACGAGGTAGTCCACGGCCCCCAGCGCCAGGCCGACGCCGCGCTCGTCGACGACCGTGGCGATGATGACCGGCACGTCGCGCAGCGCCTCGTCAGACTTCAATTGGCGGAGCACTTCCCAGCCGTCGATACCGGGCAGCAGGATGTCGAGCACGATCGCCGCCGGTCGCTGGGCGCGGGCCGACGCGAGGCCGCGCTCCCCGTCAGGGGCGACGCGCACCTGATGGCCGGCCTTCGTGAGATAGGTGTGGAGGAGGCGCGCTGAGCTGGCCTCGTCCTCGATGAGGAGGATGTCCCGGTTCCCCAGGGAGGCGCCCTCCGGCGCCGACGAGACGTCCGGTTCGGGGACTACCGCGACGGGAAGGTGATCGGGGAGGATCACCGTGAAGGTGGACCCTGAGCCCGGTGTCGATGCGAGCTCGATGCGCCCGCCATGCGCCTCGACCAGTCGCCGCGTCAGGGCGAGTCCGAGGCCCGTGCCGGACATCCGCTGCGCCTGATCGCCGACCTGGCGGAATTCTTCGAAGACCCGCTCCTGGTCGTCCGGCGCGATGCCCACGCCCTCGTCTCGGACCGCGATCCTGATCTCGCTATCGGCCCGCCTGGCCGCGACCTCGATACAGCCGCCTTCCGGCGTGTACTTGATCGCGTTGGACAGGAGGTTGTACAGGATCTGGCGGAGGCGGCCCGGATCCGCCTCGATCATGATCGACGACTCCATCCGGACATCGACCGGTTGATGCTTGCGGTCGGCGAGGGGTCGCAGGCCGGCCACCGACGCGGCGATCGCGTGGCCCAGGTCGATCGTCTCCGTGGCGAGCTCGAGGCGCCCGGCTTCGACCTTGGCGAGGTCCAGCACGTCGTTGATCAGGGTGAGCAGGTGCTCGCCACCGCTCCGGATGTGCTCGACCCACTCGCGCGGCACGCTCAGGGCGCCGTCGACCTCGGCCTGGTTCGCCATCAGGGAGCTGAAACCGATGATGGCGTTCAGCGGCGTCCGGAGCTCGTGGCTCATGCTGGCGAGGAAGTCGCTCTTCGCAGCGCCGGCCGCCTCGAGGGCAGCGACGGTCTGCTCCAGGCGCAGGCTCAGTGCCTCCTGCTCGGCGAGAACCTCGCGACGCTGGACCATGTGGGCCGATCGGATGCCGAGCGACTCGACGAGGGCGGCGTCGTCCGCGTCGAACAGGCTCGGGCGGGGACGCAGCAGCACGATGGCACCCATGAGCACCTGTTCCGGAGCGAGCGTCACCACCTTGCTGAATCGGGAGCTGGTCCTGGCCAGCAGGTCGGTCAGGACGAGATCGGCAGGATCGCCCTTGACCAATCTGGTCAGGGACCGCGGGTAGATCGTTCCGACCTCGACGGCATCGCTCGTACTGGCCACCACGTGCGCGCCGCTGTCGTGGCCGAGGAGGATGACGGTCGCCGCGCCGGTCAGCTGGCCGGCAGTCGTGGCCAGCTCCGCCCACAGTCCCGAGGTTGGCGTCTCCGGCGATGCAGCCAGCAGGCGCTCGCTGTGCCCGAACGCCGCGGTTCCCTGCCAGAAGCGGCGCAGGGGTCGCGGCGGGAGGAAGGCGATCCAATAGCCGACTGCGGCCAGGAGCGCCACGAAGCGGACCGCGATGCCCGCAGCCACGGCCGCGTCCGGACCGGCCGCGGCCGCCCCGATCGCCAGGAGGGAGAGCGCGACCGCGGCCGTTGCGATGGCGGCGACGGCAAGCCTGACCCGCGCGGCGCCGCTACGCCGGCGCGCCTCGAGGGCGAGGTAGCTCGCGGCGACGACCTCCGTGACGACGAATACGACGAGCGCGCCGAGGGCCATGAACGCTGCGCCGCCCGACAGCACGATCAGCACGGACCCCGCCGCCACGGCGGCGATGGCGACCGGCAGGAGCCACGTTGGCAGCCCGCGGACGTCGGACACGAGCTTGAGGCTGAACACGGGCTGCGCCAACAGGAAGACGGTGCTGGCGAGCGTGAACCAGGACGGCAACGGGCCGACCACGCTGCGGAGGACACCTAGCCCCAGGAGCATGGCGATCGGGGCGAACACCAGCGCTACGTCCCGCGCGAGGATGTCGCGATCGCGGATCGCGACCCACACGGCCCACAGGAACAGCAGGCCGAAGAGGACCTGGATCGCGACGATCGTAGGGTCCGACATCAGCGCACAGTCGGCACGGAGAGTCTGGCCCGCTCTTGGGATCGCCGGTCCGCAGCCCCGCCGTCACCGGTCGCGGCCGGCAGCTCGGCGGCCGCCGCCGGGCGGCCGAGGAGGTAGCCCTGGCCGAGATCGACACCGAGCGCGCGAAGCTGGTCACGCTCGCCGGGGGTTTCGATGCCCTCGGCGATCAGCCGGCAACCGCTCTTCTTCGCGAAATAGACGATCCCGGCGACGAGGGCCTGGCGGACATCGTCGTGATCGATCTGGCGGACCAGGCCGATGTCGAGCTTCACGAAATCGGGGTGGAGCTCGAGGATGTGGCGGAAGCTCGCGAAGCCCGCGCCGGCGTCATCGACCGCGACCTTGACATGGCCACCAAGGCTGGCCACGGCATCACGGACCGCGCCGTAGTTCTCGATCGCGACGTGCTCGGTCACTTCGAGCACCACCGCCCCGGCGTAGCCGCGCAGGCAACTCGCCAGGCGCTGGCGCTCGAGCAAGAGCCCCGGGGAGACGTTCAGGCTCACCCAACCGCCGCCGGGCAGGTCCGGGGCGGCCGCCAGGGCGGCGGCCAGGCACGCCGACTCGAGCTCCAGTCCGAGGCCGACCGCGTCGGCGTCGGCGAAGCGCCGGTCGGGACGGGTCCGGTCGCGAAATCGGGTGAGGGCTTCGTAGCCGACCGTCGTACCGGATCCGAGGTCGACGACGGGCTGGAAGACCGGCTCGAAGGCGTGGTCCCGGAGGACCGCCTCGACTTCTCCGCGGACCTCGCCGTGCTGTTGCCGAGCGACGATCCCGGGCCCAAGGAGCGCCGATGCCACGGCGCCGAACGACTCGAGGACGGGCAGCCGGCTCGCCAGGAACGTGACGCCGTCCACGGCTTCGGTACAGACGACGATCCCGCCAAGCATCCCGGCGCTCGAGCGCAAGGGGATGATGGCCATCGCCGTCGGCAGGTCGCTCGGTAGGCGATGCAGCGACGAGCCGAACGCGTCGATGTAGGGCCCCACCCATGGTCCGCTGCCGACCCGCTCGCCCCAGCCCGTGGTGAGCTCCGTCGGGATCGGGCTGTTCACGCGGATCCGCGCGTCGACGGATGCATCGCGCGCCAACGGCACGGCCTGGCCAGCGGCGTCGAGCGCAACGATCATGACCCGGGTCAGACCGGCCATGCGGCTCAGTTCGTCGCAGATCGCCTGGGCGGTCTCCTCGGCGGAATCGCGCGCCTCCAGGTGACTCAGCGCCGCGGCCTGCTGCGCCCATTCGAGCTCCCGTTCGGCCAGCGTCTGCATCGTCGCGTCCACCTGGCCCTTGAGGTCGATGTTCCGCAGCCGGAGGTCCTGGTGGAGCCTGCGCGTCTCGAGCAGGTTCCGGACCCGAAGCAGCACCTCGGCCGGGTCGAAGGGCTTGGTGAGGTAGTCGTGGGCGCCGCTCGACAGGGCCTGGTCGCGCGATGCGCGGGTGGCGTCGGCGGTGAGGACGAGGATCGGCAAGTAGCCGCGCGCCTGCGCGGTCTCCGCCAGCCGCCGCAGGACGGACAGGCCGTCGACGATGGGCATGCGGAGGTCGAGCAGGATCAGGTCCGGCTCCCGGACATCGATGGCGTCGAGGAGCTCCTGGCCGTCGGCGAACGACGATACCGACGTGAAGCCCGCACGGTCGAGTACGGCCTCGAGAAGCTTTACGTTGGCCGGCTCATCGTCGGCGATGTAGATCCGGCTCTGGAGCATCGCGCTCATAACGGTTCGATCTGCCTCTGGGTGGCGCACGGACGATGCGGAGCTGTGCTCGGGCTCGCCAACACGCGACGCCCCTGAGCGATGCCCGAACCGTAGCGTCGTCCCGAGCGCGACAGGAATGGCTCGCAAGTACGGAGCCACCCGCGAACTATCGCCGCCGCGCCTCGCCGAGCCTCAGCTCAACCGTCGGGGTCGAGGTCCATATCGAGCGCCTCGTAATGCGCGACGCGCAGGTCGAGCACGAGATCCTCGGCGCCCGGCAGTAAGCGCGGTCGTTCGAGATCCGGGCCGGCCCACGCATAGAGCGACGCCGTGTCGCGCCACTCCTCGAACAGGAGTACCTCCTGCTCACTCCCGAGGATCCGGCGGGAGAGCTTTGCGTACCGCAAGCCCGGGTATTCGCGCAGGATCGGGAGCTGCGTCCGCATGAGCTCGTTGAACAGCCCGGCGCGCTCCGGCTTGAGAGTGGCGGTCAGAACGCGAACGATCATGGCTCTACACTACGGGAGAGTTCGGGGCGGCGGTACCCCAGCGCTGCGCCCCGCAGTTCGCGAGGAACCCATGATCGTTCGCCTGAGTCGAGCCCGGCTGCGGCGCGACCGAGAGGACGGGGCGTTCGAATACCTGCGCACGGCGTCCTCGGCGGGCCCCAGGCCCGATGGCATGGAGGCGATGTTCATCGGGCGGCGCACGGGCGCCGATGCGGACGAGCTCCTCGCCATCACCGTCTGGCGCGACCTTGACGCGTTGATCGCCATCTTCGGCCCGTCATGGTCGGAGCCGAGCTTCTTCCCGGAGCTGAAGGACGCGATCATCGATTCGACGGTCGAACACTTCGAGACGATCGCCGAGCGTTACGAAGATCTCCGTGCCATCGGGCTGGAACCCTGACGGAGACCCCGCTCGGCGGGCGCGCGGCGCCGCCGCACCCGTCCGCGGCGCAGGCCTGGGGATGGTTGACCCGGGCTCCCGCGTACCCTGCGAGCGAGGGCGATCGTCGCGAGATCGATGTCCTGGGGCTGCGGCTGCCGTGGCGAGCGACGCTGGCCGTCGTGGTCGTCACGCTCGTCGTCCTCGCCGACCATTCCCGCAGCTTCCTCCCGGATGCGCTCGATTCCCTCGGCCGCACGCCGCCGGTGCTACTGATCACGGCGATCGAGCGGCTCCTCCTGTTCGGATCGGTGCCGCTCGCGGTGGTGGTCCTGGTGTTCCGCGAACGGCCTTCGCGCTACGGCCTCGCGATCGGGGACTGGACCGCCGGCCTCGCCCTGACGCTCGTCGGCTGCGTGGCGATGACACCGCTCGTGCTGTGGTTCGCGACGTTCGCGGACGTCCAGGCCTATTACGCGCCGGGGAACGCGCCCCTTCCGGGATTGCTCATCAGCAACGCCATCGACCTGGCCTCGGCGGAGTTCCTGTTCCGTGGCTTCCTGACGTTCACCCTGCTGCGCGCGATCGGGCCGGTCGGCGTGCTGGTGGCCACGATGCCGTTCATCTACTCGCACTTCGGCAAGCCGGAGCTCGAGCTCTACTCGACGCTGGCGGGTGGCCTGGTGTATGGCTGGCTGGCATGGCGGACGCGATCGATCCTGTGGGGAACGATCGGGCACATCTACATCCTGACGCTGGTCATCGTCGCGGCGGCGGCGGCCGCGGCGGCCCCGCTTCCGGCGCCCGCCTAGTCGGTCGGCGGCGCCTGCCGGGCGGTCAGGCCCGGGCGGCTCCGGCGGCCCCCCAGCGTCGGACCTCGGCGTCGATGTCGAGCGGCATCACGACGCCCTTGTCGGCGTACTCGCCCCAGGCCGCTTCGGGCACGCGCCACATGATCTCGAACTCATTGCCGTCGGGGTCGGCGCCGTACAGCGACTTGCTGACCCCGTGATCCGAGGCGCCACCCATGGCGCCCGCCTCGGACAGGACGCTGGCGGCGTTCGCCAGGTCCTCGATCGTCGGGACCTCCCAGGCGAGGTGGTACAGGCCCGTTGCTCCGCGCGGCGGGCGCGGTGCGTCCGGACCGACCGAGAACAACCCGAGGTCGTGGTGGTTGCCGCCGCTGGGCGAGCGCATGAACACGGCGCGACCGCCGAAGGCGCTCTCGACGACCTCGAAGCCGAAGACGCGGCCGTAGAAGTCGGCCGAGGCCGTCGCGTCTCGGACGTACAGGACCGCGTGGTTCAGGCGAGCGACGGGGATCGAGGCCATCTGGTCAGCTCCGGCTATCGGGGCCGAGGAGGACCCAGGCGTCCTGCCACGTGCCGCCCTGCATGTTGCGGCTGATGTTGAGCCAGCCCATGCCTTCGAGGGTACGCGCGGCGGCAAGGGACCCCGCGTCGACCGGGCGGAACCCGATCGACTCGACGATGCGCAAGACCTTGTCCTTGGCGTCGCCGTCGTCGCCGGCGACGAAGCCGTCTGCCGAGACGCCGTCGACGACGGGATCGGCCTGACGTGTCGCGAACGCGGTGTTGAAGGCCTTGATGACGGACGCGTCCGGCAGCCTGGCCTGCAGCTCCTCGGCGGCCGACGTCCCGGCGGCTGCGGCGTCGGGGGTGGGTCGGTTCGAGACCTCGACGACGACCTTGCCCGCGAGATCGCCACCGACTTCGGTCACGAGATCCTCGTACGCGCTGCTCGGGACCGCCAGGATGACGACGTCACCGGCCGCGACAGCGTCCTTGTTCGAGCCTGCCGAGCCCGCGCCGGTGGCCTGGGCCACCTTCGCTGCGTGGCCTGCGGTCTTGGCACTGAGCGTGACTCGATGACCGGCCCGAGCCAGGGCTCCGGCCAGTGCCGTGCCGACGTTGCCGGCTCCGATGATCGCGATATCCATGGTTGCTGCATCCTCCAGATGACGCCCGGTCCGGTCGTCCGGTCCGGCAGTGTCGTTGTTGGCGCAACCATAGTCGGATGCTATACTGTTGTCAATACCAGTTGGATGAGGGCAAAATCAGGATGACGGCAGAGCGAGTGGGGGAGAACGGTCGATCGCGGCTTCTCGTGGGCCGCCAGATCCGACGATGGCGCACCGAGCGAGGCCTGACGCTGGCCCGCGTCGCCGAGCGGAGCGGCCTGACCGTCGGATACCTGTCGCAGGTCGAGAACGACAAGGCGTCGCCGTCGCTGGCCGTGCTCGGGCAGATCGCCGAGGCCCTCGACGTCTCTCCTGCGTGGTTCCTGATGGACGACGCGCCTCCGCCCCGGGTGGTCCGCGCCAACGAGCGGCCAGTGACCACCTCTGACATGGGTCGCGTCGAGCACGTCGACGGGCGAACGTCGAGGGATGTCTCGATCATCGAGGTCAGCGGCAAGCCGGGCGGTGGCGTCGGTGCCCATGCCCATCCGGGCGACGAGCATCACATCGTCCTGCGGGGTCGCATGCGCCTGACCCAAGGCGAGCACACCGTCGACGTCGGACCGGGCGACTACGTCCGCTGGGACGGCTCGATCCCGCACGACGGCGAGGTGATCGGCGACGAGGACGCCGCGATGCTCATCGTCAGGATCCGCCCACCTACCTGAGCCGGACGCGTACCATCGACCGCGTGACCCGCCGCGCCGTCACGTACGCGTCCTACCTCAAGGTGCCAGAACTGCTCGCGCTCCAGGTCGAGCGCTCGAGCCGTCCGGATGGCGCGGGCCCCGAGCACGACGAGCTGCTGTTCATCGTCATCCACCAGGTCTATGAGCTGTGGTTCAAGCAGGTCCGCCACGAGCTGCTCGGTGTCCAGCGGGCGCTCGAGGCTGGCGACACCGACAGTGCCCTGCATCTGCTCAACCGGGTCCTCAAGATCGTCAAGACGCTCGTCGCCCAGGTCGACGTCCTCGAGACGATGACGCCGCTGCAGTTCCTGTCCTTCCGCGATCGACTGGAATCCGCATCCGGGTTCCAGTCCGCGGGTTTCCGGCAGGTCGAAGCCCTGCTTGGCCTGCGCGACCCCGCGTCCGCTGCCGCACAGCCGTTGGGCTCCGCCGCGCGACAGGCGATCGAGGCGGATCAGGCCGGCCGGTCGATCTGGGATTCGTTCCTCGCCTACCTCGCCGAGCGCGGTCACGCCGTGCCGCCGGATCCGACGGTCCCCGACGAACGCGTGCAGGAGGTCGTCGTCGCTGTGTATCGCGGCGACCCGGACGCGGCGCTCGTGGCTGAGCGGCTCGTCGACCTCGATGAGGGCGTGCAGGAGTGGCGCTACCGGCACGTGAAGATGGTGGAACGGACGATCGGCACGAAGGGGGGCACCGGCGGGTCCAGTGGCGTCGAGTACCTGCGGTCCACGCTGTTCCGGCCGGCCTTCCCCGACCTGTGGGAGATCCGCTCGCGGCTGTAGGGCCGTTCACGGCGCTCGCCCCCGAACCGCAACCTGACATCGGCCGCAACCTTTCGCGCGCCCGCGGTATCCTGTCCGCCGACCCCAAGCGTCCCCCGCGGACCTCCCCAGCGTCCGCGGCCCGTCAGCTCACGAATCAGGTGGTGCCCATGAAGGTCGGTGTCGCCAAGGAGACCGCGCCCGGAGAGCGGCGCGTCGCCCTGGTACCCGAAGCGCTCGGCAAGCTGCAGGCGGCCGGGCTCGAGATCCTCGTCGAAGGCGGTGCCGGTGCCGGCTCGGCCTATCCCGACAGCGCGTACGCCGATGCCGGCGCGACCATCGTCCCGACCGACAAG
>JAXDKY010000145.1:0-3012 GCA_034666885.1 Chloroflexota bacterium | reverse complement strand
GGGAACAGCTCCACGTCCGGCGTCGTCGCGGTGAAGTCGACGGCCCAAGTCGGCAAAGCCGGCTCCTCGGGGAGTGGCGGGGCCGCGCCGACGCCCGCGACCAGCGGCGCCTGGCGGGGCTGCGTCTCGAGGTAGCCCTCGGCCGTGAGCTGGTCGTACGTGTCGGCGACGACGCCGCGCGAGACCCGCAGGTCCGTGGCCAGGCGGCGCGACGACGGCAGCCGCGTCCCCGTCGCCAGCCGCCCGTCCTGGATGGCTTCGCGGATGGCGCCCCGCAGGTTGCGACGGAGCTGGCCGCGCCGAAGGTCGAGGTCCAGGAAGACATCTCGTCCGCCCGTGGCCTCTTCGAGCAGGGGCGTAGCAAGGGTTTCCATGATGCCAGCGATGCTACCGCAGGCTGCGCTCTGGCACCCTCGGGCGCGGGGTGGGCGCACCTCGCCGTGGAGCCCCGCCGCGCCTCGCGGGCGCCTCGCGGCCGCGCCTCGTGGCCCCGACCTGCGTCATCATGGGCGGCCATGGACCGGCTCCGCGACCGCGCGATCCTCATCACCGGCTCGACCGGGATCGCCGCCGCGGCCGCCGAGCGGTTCGTCGGCGAGGGAGCCAGGGTTTTCGTCACGTCCCGGACCGCCGAGCACGCCCGCGAACTCGCGGAGCGCCTGGGTGCCGAGTGGGCGCAGGCCGAGTTGACCGAGGAGGCCGCCGTGGGCGCCGCCGTGGCCGAGGCGGTGGAACGCTTCGGCCGGATCGACGGCCTCTTCTCGGTCGCTGGCGGCAGCGGCCGGCGGTTCGGGGACGGCCCGATCCACACCGTGACCGGTGACGCATGGGAGGCGACCACAGCCCTCAACCTACGGACCCAGGTCCTCGTCTGCGCGGCGGTCGTCCGCCAGATGCTGGTTCAGCCGCCGAACGAATCCGGGACCAGAGGCTCCGTGTTGTTGATGGGCAGCGTCACGACGTCCGACCCCGCCCCCGAGCTGTTCGCGACGCACGCCTACGCCGCGGCCAAGGGCGCGCTGACGGCGCTCATGACGACGATGGCGTCGACGTACGCACCGAACGGTATCCGGGTCAACATCGTGGCGCCGTCGCTGACGCGGACGCCCATGGCCCAGCGCGCCGCGACCGACCCCGCGATCCTCGCGTACGCGCGTCGCAAGCAACCGCTGGCCGGTGAGATGCTCGACCCGGACGAGGTCGCCAAGGCGGCCGTGTACTTCCTGTCGGACGAGTCGCGCGCGGTCACCGGGCAACTGCTGAAGGTGGACGGCGGCTGGTCGGTCACGTCCGTCTCGCCGGAGCCCGCGCCGTGACGTCGGTGTCGCCGGAGCCCACGCCGTGATCTGGGCCGCACCGGAGCCCGCGCCGT
Organism: Chloroflexota bacterium; assembly: GCA_034666885.1. GTDB lineage: Bacteria > Chloroflexota > Limnocylindria > Limnocylindrales > CSP1-4 > SPCO01. Next base: position 1,640 of record JAXDKY010000145.1, on the reverse strand, counting down.
GACGTTCACGACCGAGGCGCCCACGATCGCCGACGTCGACGTCTGCGTGGTCGGCTCCGGCTCGGCTGGTTCGACCGCGGCGATCGCCGCCGCCCGGGCCGGTGCCTCCGTCCTGCTCATCGATCGCCTGCCATTCCTGGGCGGCACGAGCACGGCCGTGCTCGACACCTTCTACGGCTTCTACACGCCGGGGTCGTCGGCCCGCAAGGTCGTCGGCGGCATCGGTGACGACGTCGTGGCGGCACTCCGCGAGCTCGGGCCCGTGCTCGAGCGGCCCAACACCTACGGCGCCGGGACCGGGATCACCTACCTCGCCGAGCACCTGAAGGTCGTGTGGGAGCGCCTCGTGACCGACGCGGGCGCCCGGCCGCTGCTCCACGCCGTCGTCCAGGCCGCGGACGTCAGCGATGGCCGGGTCACCGGCGTGGTCGTTGCCACGCGGGCCGGCCTCGCGCGCGTGCGCGCGCGAACCTTCGTCGACGCGTCCGGCGACGCCGACCTCTGTGCGTTCGCCGGATTCGGCTTCGAGACCGCGGGCGAGCTCGACCCGGCCCAGACGCTCACCACCACGTTCCGCATGGCCAACGTCGACATGGAGCGGCGCCGGACCGTCCCGAAAGCCGAGTTCCACCGGCTGATGGCCGAGGCCGCCGAGTCGGGCGGGTACGACCTCCCGCGGCGCGAGGGCAGCGACCACGTCACCCCGATCGACGGCGTGATCGCGACGATCATGACGCGGCTCGACTCCGTTCGGCGCGACGCCGACGGCAGGCTCGTCAACGCGACCGATCCCTGGTTCCTCACCGAGGCCGAGATCGCCGGGCGCCGGCAGGCCCTCGAGTACGCCCGCTTCCTGGTCGATCGCGTGCCCGGCTACGAGCGCGCGTCGCTCGTCGCGCTCGGCACGCAGATCGGGGTCCGCGAGACGCGGCGCGTCTACGGCGATTACCGGCTCACGCGCGAGGACGTCCTGGCCGCGCGCGCGTTCGACGACGGGATCGGCCTGTGCGGCGCCCCCATCGAGGACCATCACGGCGGCGCGGACACCGTCTGGCAGTACCTCCCCGACGGGCAGGCGGTCGGCATCCCCTATCGGTCGCTCGTCGTGCGCGACGCCTCGAACGTGCTGGTCGCGGGGCGCTGTTTCAGCGCGACGCACGATGCGCACGCATCGGTCCGCTCGATGGCCCAGTGCATGGCGATGGGCCAGGCGGCGGGCACCGCGGCGGCGTTGTCGGTCGCCTCTGGGCGCGACCCACGCGATCTCGACGCCGGCGCCCTGCGCGATCGACTGCGGGCCGGCGGCGCCATCCTCGACCTGGCCGATGCCCCGGAAGCCGTGGCTCGATGACGTTCGTCCGGACCGTGCTCGGCGACATCGCCCCGGAGGACCTGGGCGTGACGTATGCCCACGAGCACCTCGTCATCGATGGCGGGCGGCCGGTCCTGCTCGAGCCCGAATTCGACCTCGCGGACGTCGAGGCGATGGCGACCGAGGTGGCCGAGGCGGCCGGGCTCGGGCTGCGTTCCGTGGTCGATGCCATGCCGTGCGACGCGGGCCGCAATGCCTCGAAGCTCGCGGAGATCGCGCGGCGGACCGGCGTCCAGGTCGTCGCCCCGACCGGGCTCCATCACGACCG
>JAXDKY010000144.1:0-3527 GCA_034666885.1 Chloroflexota bacterium | reverse complement strand
GGCTCATCGCCCCGGCCAGCGTGAATGGCGTCGCAACCACCGGCTGTCCGTGGAGGGCCATCTCGATCAGCCCATCGCTCATCGGCCCATCCAACCGCAGCGGCGAGTTCGTGTTGATGATCGTGATCAGCGACGGCTCGCGCAAGAGGACGTCGCGGTCGACGCCGCGGATGAGCATCGCCACCTCGAGCGCATCGTCGACCATCGTCGCGCCCGTCCCAAGGCAGTGCCACGTCTTGTCGAGCTCGACCGCGAACGTCCGGTATTGGTCGAGATGGCGGGTCTCGACCGGGAGGTCGGTCGGCTCGAGCGGGCCGCCGCCTTCCTGATGCAGCACGTCGAGCGCGCCGATGAGCCGCACGTAGTCGACGAAGTCCGCGAAGTTCCCCGGCCGCCGGCCGCGGTCCAGGTCGCTCACGAAAGCCGGCCCGCCGACGGCGCAAAACACGAGGTTGTTGCCGCCGAAGACGACGTCACGCTCCGCGTTGCGCGCGTGCAGCCGAAACTCCCGCGGCGCCAGCGCCACCAGCGACTCCACCAGCTCCGGCTCGATCCGGACCATGCGCGTCGCCCGGTCGACCTGCGCTCCGGCCCCCGCCAGCGCATCGAGCGCGCGGTCGCCCAGGACCTCCAGCCCGATCTCGGCGAGGACGCGCAGCGACGCGACATGGATCGCCTCGACCTGGTCGGCGGACAGGATCTCGACCGGACGATAGGGGTTGACCAGCCGCCGCCACGGCAGCTGTCGGACGCCCGTGACGGGGACCCGACGAGGCCGGCGCCGGGGAGCGTCGGGCATGGTCATGGCGGCTGATGCTACGCGCCGCCCGGAGCCGCGGCGGATGCGTCCCGCAAGCCGCCACGTGAGGTCGGGACGGCACCGCGGTTCTCATTCCCATCTCAGACGCCAGGGCTTCCATGACCCACACGACGCCGCCCATGGCGCCACCGGTCCCGGACGGGATCGCATCGCGAAAGGACGCCATGAAGCTCAAGATCCTTGCGCTGGTCGCGCTCGTCGCGGTCGGCGTCGGGGCCGTCGCCATCGCATCCGGTGCGATCGGCGCCAACGCCGCCAGCGGCCCGCAGTACCTGACGGCCGATGCGACGGTAGGCGACCTGACCGACGACGTGGCGGCTACCGGAGCCCTCGCAGCATCCGAGTCCTATGGGCTCGTCTTCGGGGCCGACCCGTACGTCGTGGGAGCGGGCGACGCTCCGGCGTCCGACACCACCTGGCCCGTCAAGAAAGTGAACGTGGCGGTCGGTGACACGGTCGCCGCAGGCGACGTGCTCGCCACCGCGGAAACGGCGGACCTCCAGCGCCAGCTCGCGGCCGCGACCGACGACCTCCGCTCCGCCCAGATCCAGCTCGCGATCGCCCAGGAAACGCTCGACGCGGCCACGACGACCGACACCGAGCGCCAGGCCAAGCTCGGGCTGTATGCCGCGCAGAACCAGCACTCGCAGGCGACCGAGGCTCGGCAGGCGATCCAGGCCAAGATCAAGGCGGCAACCCTCAAGGCGCCGATCGCCGGCACCGTGACCGCAGTCAGCATCAATGCAGGCTTCGATGCCCCGGCGGGCCCGGCGATCGTCGTGTCCTCCACGACCTTCGAGGTCTCGACGGACGTTGTCGAGAGCGACCTCGCGAACGTCAAGGTCGGCCAGACGGCATCGGTGACGATCAGCGCGCTCGACACCACGGTCGATGGGACGGTCTCGGCCATCTCGCCGGTGGTCGGCGACAGCACCTCTGGGGTGGTCTCCTACCCGGTCACCGTCACGCTGAAGGCGCCACCGTCGGCGGCTCGCGCCGGCATGAGCGCGGACGTGACGATCACCACCGCCAGCGCGACCGGCGTCCTGACCGTGCCGATCGCGGCCCTGCAGGGGACCGCGGGCGCCTACGCGGTCACGACCCTCGCACCGGACGGCACCACCCAGCGCACGCCGGTCGACGTGGGCCTCGTGACCAGCACCGGGGCCGAGATCAAGTCGGGCATCACCGACGGCACGGCGGTCGTGACCGGCACCGCATCCGACCTGATCGGCACCGCGACCGGCGGGACGGGCGCGTTCCCGCGGGGCGGCGGCATCGCCATCCCGGGCGGCGGCGGCTTCCAGCGCGGTGGCGGGGCCGGCAACTGACATGACGACCACGAGCGCGGCACCGACGGTCGCCGCAGCGGCTCCCTCGGGCCCCCTCATCTCGCTCGAACGCGTGAGCCGCGTCTACTCGATGGGTCGCGTCGACGTCCCCGCGATCGACGACGTCAGCCTCGATATCCAGCCCGGGGAGTTCGTCGCGATCGTCGGCCCATCGGGGTCCGGCAAGAGCACGATGATGAACATCCTCGGCTGCCTCGACCGCCCGACCCATGGCTCCTACCGGCTGGCCGGCACGCCGGTCGCGGACCTCGACGATGACGGTCTGGCGGCGCTGCGCAGCCGGACGATCGGCTTCGTGTTCCAGTCGTACAACCTTTTGCCGCGCACGTCCGCGCTCGACAACGTCGCGACCCCGTTGCTGTACCAGGGCGTCGGCCGGACCGAGCGCGCACGGCGCGCCCAGTCGGCGCTCGAGCGATTGGGCCTAGGCGACCGCATGCACCACGAGCCGACGGAACTCTCCGGCGGCCAGCAGCAGCGCGTCGCGGTCGCCCGGGCGCTGGTGACCGAACCGGCGCTCATCCTCGCCGACGAGCCCACCGGCAACCTCGACAGCCACGCCGGCGCCGATGTCATGGCCGTCCTTCGAGAGCTGCACGATTCGGGCCGCACGATCGTCCTCATCACGCACGACCCCGTGCTGGCCCGCTCCGCGGATCGCCAGATCCATCTGCTCGATGGGCGGATCGCCGCATGAGCCTCGTCGAGCTCCTACGCCTGGCACTGTCGCGACTGCGAACGAGCCGGGTGCGCGCGGCGCTGACGATGCTCGGCGTCATCATCGGCGTCGCCTCGGTCGTCGCGCTCGTGGGCGTCGGCCAGGGCACGACGTCATCGATCACGACGCGGCTCGCCGATCTCGGCACCAACCTCCTGACGATCAGCCCCACGGGCCAGGCCTCGGACGGGTCGACCACCCTGACCCTCGAGGACGCCAGCGCGATCGCCGCGCTACCAACCGTCGCCGGCGTCGCGCCGGAAGTCTCGACGAGCCAGGACGTGATCGCCGGCGGCAAGACCACGACGACCTCGGTCGTCGGGACGACGACGCCCTACCTCACCGTCCGCGCGTACGACGTCTGGCAGGGGACGTTCCTCACCGGCGTCAGCGTCGACCAGAAGCTGCGGGTAGCCGTCCTCGGTGCGACGACCGCCAAGACACTCGGGTTGGACGGCAGTGACCTCGGCTCGCAGGTGTCGATCGGCGGCATCCCGTTCCAGCTCATCGGGATCCTGCAGCCAAAAGGTGGCGCTGGGTTCCAGGATCCGGACGACCAAGTGATCGTGCCCGTCGCCGCCGTGCAGAAGTACTTCGTCGGCGGAGACAGTGTGCGGACGATCGGCGTCAGCGTCGC
>JAXDKY010000143.1:0-4771 GCA_034666885.1 Chloroflexota bacterium | reverse complement strand
TCTCGAGCAGCTCGAGGATCTGCGCCTGGACCATGACGTCGAGCGCGGTGGTCGGTTCGTCGCCGATGACCAGCGCCGGATCGCAGGCGAGCGCCATCGCGATCATCGCCCGCTGGCGCATGCCGCCCGACAGCTCGTGCGGGTAGGCGATTCCGCGCTTGCGCGGGATGCCGACGAGCTCCAGCAGCTCACCGGCTCGCGTCCGGGCGGCGTCGCGCGACAGGCCCAGCCGCAGCTCGACGGGCTCGGCGATCTGGTCGCGCACCCGGCGGACCGGGTTGAGCGCGTTCATGGCCCCCTGGAAGACGATCGCGATCTCGCGCCAGCGGTAGCGCTGCAGCTGGCGCTCGGTCTTGGGCACGAGATCGATGCCGAAGAGGTTGACGTGTCCGCCCACGATCCGCGCATTCGAGGGGAGCAGCCGGACCAGCGAGAGCGCCGTCGTCGTCTTGCCGCAACCGGACTCGCCGGCGATGCCGAGCGCCTCGCCGTCCTCGACCCGGAAGCTGACGCCGCGGACCGCCTGCACCGATCCATTCGGCAGCGAGAAATGGACCGCCAGGTCCTGCACCTCGAGCAGCGTCGAGCCGGGCACGGCCTGCTTGGGCAAGGGCCATTGGCGGCGACTGCGGATCGCCGCCTGGTCCGGCGGGAGGGCCGTGTCTACCGGCGCGTCGGGCGCGATCCCTTCGGCCGTCATCGCCGGTCCCGCAGCTTGGGATTGAGGATCTCGTCGAGCGCGCCGCCGACGAGGGTGAAGGCCAGGACGACGAGGATGATCGCGATGCCGGGCGGGGCGAGGACCCACCACGCCCCGAGTCCGGCCGCCCCATCGGCTTGCGCCTGGTTGAGGAGCTGCCCCCACGACGGCTGGAACGGGTCGCCCAGACCGATGAACGACAGGGTCGTCTCGGTCAGCACGGCCCCCGCGAAGGTCAGGACGGTGTTCGCGACGATGAGGTTGATGACGTTCGGCAGGATGTGGTGGCGCATGATCCAGCCCGGACCCGCGCCGATGACCCGCGCGCGGTCGACAAAAGCACGCTCGCGCAGGGACAGGGTCTGGCTCCGGATGATCCGTGCCGTCGCCGCCCAGGACGTGATGCCGATGACGACGACGATGACCACGAGGGTCATGCGCATCCCGAACAGCTGCGCCTCGGTCCCGATGATGTCCAGCAGGATCGGCGCCAGGATCAGAGCCAGGACGAACGTCGGGAGCACGAGGAAGAAGTCGGTGATCCGCATGAGGAACGTGTCGATGCGGCCGCCGAGGAAGCCGCTGATGATGCCGATGAAGGCGCCGATGAAGACCGTAACGAGCGTCGACAGCAGGCCGATGATCATCGACACGCGGGTGCCGTGGATGGTCAGGTTGAGCATGTCCCGGCCCTGCCGGTCCGCCCCGAACAGGTGGAGGGAGCTGGGCGGCTCGAAGCGGTGGGCCGTCCCCGTCGTCACGTTCTCCAGCGTGCCGACGAACAACCCCGGCGCGATCGCCAGCAGCGCGAAGATCAGCAGGATGACCCCACCGACCATCCCGTCACGCCGGCGCACGAAACGACGGGCGAAGCCGCCCAGCCGGCGAAGCTGCAGCCGAAGCCGCGCCCGGCGGACATCCTCGCCCAGGACCGCCCCGGCGCCCGCGGTCACGAACGCACCCGCGGATCAAGCAGGCCATACACGAGATCGGCGATGAGGTTCGCCAGCACGACCGACACGGCGAGGAGCAGGAAGATGCCCTGCAGGACCGGGTAGTCGCGCGCCGAAAGGGCGTCGACGGTGAGGGTCCCGATCCCGGGCCAGTTGAAGACGATCTCGGCCGTGATGGCGCCCGCGATCACGTACCCGAACTGGATGGCCACGATGGTCACCGCTGGCAGGAGGGCGTTCGGCAGGGCGTGGGCGCGCAGGATGTAGCCGTCCTGCAGACCCTTCGCCCGGGCGGTCTGGACGTAGTCCTCCGCCAGCGTCCCGATGATCGACGAACGCATCAGGATCGAATACAGCCCGATGAGCCCGAGCGACACGGTCGCCAGCGGCAGCACGAGGTGGTGCCCGAAGTCGATCAGCTGGTCGAAGAAGGAATCGAACCTGGCGCCGGCCGACAGCATGCCGTTCGTCGGGAACCAGCCCAGGGTCGAGGCGAAGACCACGAGCAGGAACATGCCGAGCACGAAATACGGCGTCGCGTAGAGGATCAGCGACAGCCCGTTGCCGACGTAGTCGACCTTGCCGCCGCGTCTCCAGCCGGCATAGGCACCGAGGGCCATGCCCGCGACGATGGCGATCGTCTCACCGAGACCGAACAGGATGACCGTCGGCCAGATCCGGCTGCCGAGGACCTCCGTGACGGGCTGACCGCGGTACTTGTACGAGACGCCGAAGTCACCTTGCGCGGTCGACGCTACGAATGCGACGAACTGGTCCGGGAAGAGTGGTTTGTCCAGCCCCATCTTGGCGCGGAGCTGGGCCTTGACCTCGGCCGAGATGTTCGGGTTGCGCGTCAGGACCCGTTCCGGCGACCCCGGCATCATCCGGAACAGGATGAAGTTCAGGAAGACGATGAAGGCGATCGTCAGCAGGGCCTGGACGATGCGCCGGGCCAGGAAGCGCGAGCCCACGAGCTGTCGCGGTCATGCCGCGGGGACCGCGCGAACGCGGCCCCCGCGATCCATGAGCGGCCGGCGGGCGGAGGCCCGCTCGGTCACTCGTCCTCCGTGGGTGGAGTGCCGGTCGACGTGACGACCGTGGTGCCGCGTCGCCGCCGCACGAGGACGAGCGCGACGACGGCGACGGCGACCAGCGCCAGGATCGCCGCGAGGATGGCCGGGCTGACGGACGCCGCGGTATCGGTCGTGGAACCGCCGGTGGCCGGGGCCGCTGTCGCCGTTGTGCCTTCACTGGCGGCGGGCGGCACGCTCGCCGGGGTCTCCGATGCGAGCGTGAGCTGCAGGTAGCCGTACGGGCCGTATCCGAACAGCGGGGTCCCGTTGTCGGGCTGGTTCACCCAACCGCTGAACTTGTCGGTCCGGTAGACATCCAGGGAGGCGTCGTAGTACAGGATGTGATACGGCGCATCCGCATACACGATGTCCTGCATCTGGTCCATGAAGCCCTTGCGAACCTCGGGCGTCGCGGCCTCGTTCTGTTGCTTGAACAGGGCGTCGTAGGCCGGGTTGCAGTAGTTGCTGTCGCTGGTGTTGCCGATCTGCTCACAGTTGAAGATCTCGAGCAGCGAGTTGGGGTCGACGTCGCCGCCCCAGCCCCAGATGAACATGTCGTACTTGGCCTTGTAGTCGGCCGTGGGATCGGCTTCGGGCGGGAGCATCAGGTCGACCAGCGTGTCGGAGTCGTACTGCGACGGGTTGACCGAGATGCCGAGCTCACCGAACCAGGTCTTGATGAACTCGGCCGTGGTCGCATAGGTCGTGTCCGAGTCCGGGAAGACGAGGCTGAGCACGATCGCCTTCCCGTCCTTGTCGAGGCGCTTGCCCGACCCGTCGAGCTTGTATCCGGCCGCTTCGAGCTTCTGCTTGGCGACCTCGATGTCGAAGGTCCGGACGCTGGCCGGCTCCTTGTGCCAGGCCGTCTGGAACGGCGGGACCTGGGTCGTGCCAGGCTCGCCGTAGCCGCCGAGGACCTTCTCGATGAGCTGCGGCTTGTCGATCGCATAGCCGACCGCGTCGCGGAAGGCGGCATCGAGCAGGGCCGAGGTCGACGGCCCGCCGTCTTTGATCTTCTTGACTGGGCTCGTCCCGGTGCCGTACGTGTTGAACCCGAGCTCAGTGAAACCGTTGGCGGTCCCCGCCACGGTTACGACGTTCTCCGTTCCGGTCAGGGCGTCGAACTGGTCGGACAACACGTTGCGCGCGTAGTCGAGCTCACCGCTGCGCAGCGCCTGCGCCATCGTGTCCTCGGTCTTGAAGATCTGGACCACGACCTCATCGGCCGCGAGCTTGTTCCCGATCCAGTTCGGGTTCTTCGTGAAGCGCACGAACTGGCCGGTCTGCCACTCCTGGGCCTGGTAGGGACCGGACCCTACGATCGGCGGGTTGAACTGGTCGTCGCAGATCTTGTCGACCTTGGACTTCCAGATGTGGGAGGGGATGATCGGCATGTAGGTCTTGAGGATCCGGTCGTCAGGCCGCTCGAGGGTAACGACGACCGTCTGCGGATCGGGCGCGGTCACCGACTTGACGGCGGCATTGGTGATGTACGGGTCGATGTAGCCGAGACACATGGCGCCGGCATCCGACGCGACGGCGTCCATGAGGATCTGGATCGAGAACCGCACGTCCTCTGAGGTGGCGGGCTCGCCGTCCGACCATTTCTTGCCGGCGGGGATCTTGAACGTGTATTCCGTGCCGGCATCGTTCGTCGTCCACGACTCCGCGAACGCGGGCACCGGCTCGAGCTTCTGTCCGAAACCGACGAGGAGCTCGTAGTTGAGCCCGAATACCTCGAACCCGACGACGAGGGCCGTCTGGTAGGGGTTCATCGAGTCGAGATCCTGCGCGGTCCCGACCTTGAGCACGTTCGCGGTTTGGGCGATCGCTGGCGCTCCGGCCGGCAGCACCAGGGCCGCGACGAGCCCCGCAACCGCCAAGGCCCGGGTCATCCGTGATCGCGTGGACACTCGCATCGAAGCCTCCTCCCGCGACCCGGCGGCTCCGGATCGCTCACGTCCTCCCACCATCGGCCCGGTCTCCCGCGGCCGAGTGGCGGTACGGTGGCACAGCCCGCGGTGCCGCGCAAGAAATCGGCCCGC
>JAXDKY010000142.1:0-3205 GCA_034666885.1 Chloroflexota bacterium | reverse complement strand
CGCTCGTCCCGTCGGCGAGCCCCACGTCGAGATCACCCTGCGCCGTGAGGGCGACGACGTCGTAGTCGGTGCCGTGGCGGAACGTGACGTCGAGGCCGGCATCGCGGTAGTAGCCGGCCTGGTCGGCCAGGTAGAAGGGCGCGAACTGGACGCTCGGGATGTAGCCGAGGCCGACCTTCATCGTTACCTGCGCCTGGCTCGGCTTAGTGGTTCCGCCGCTGGGCTGGTCGCTGGGCGCGATCGCGCCGGTCGGTTCGACCGACGGCTCGGTGCTGCAACCGGGCGAGGGAATCGGCGAACCGGCTGGGACGGCTTCGCCGCATCCGGAGCCGGACCCGCCCGGCGAGGCGCCCCGCGGGATGAGCAGGACGACGGCGAGCAGCACGACGACGGCGCCGACGACGATGGCCACGTTGCGGTTGTTCGATGACACGGATCCCTCCGACTGGGCTTAACGAGCGCCGACGAGGCGACGCTCGACGAGGACGACGACGAGATAGAGCACGATCCCGACCAGCGCGATGGTCAGCAACGTGGCGAACATCAACGGGATATCGAACAGGGAGCCACGCGCGAGGTTGATGAGGACCCCGAGGCCGCGCTCCGCCCCAGCCCACTCCCCGACGATCGCACCGACGACCGCGAGGGTGACCCCGACCCGCATCCCGCCCAGGATCGACGGCAGCGCCGCCGGGATCTCGAGCGTCGTGAGGATCTGGCGGCGGGTCGCCCGAAGCGACCGACCGAGCTCGAGCAGCCCGGCATCGACCGAGCGGATCCCGACCATCGTCGCGACCGCGACGGGAAAGAAGACGATCAGCGAGCAGATCACGACTTTGCCGAGCAGCCCGGGCCCGAACCACAGCGCGATGAGCGGCGAGAGCGCGAGGATCGGGGTGGCCTGCGCCGCGACGAGATATGGCGATAGCAGACGCTCGACCAGCGCGCTGCGCGCCAGGGCATAACCGATCGCGAGCGCAGAGCCGGCCCCGACCGTGAAGCCAAGCGCGACTTCGACGAGCGTGGTCTCCAGGTGCGGCTGGATGATCCCCTGCGACCAGGCCGAGAGCAGGCGCGCGCCGACCTCAGCGGGTGGCGGCAGGATGTACGGCGGGAAGCCGCTGACGACGACGACCACCTGCCAGACGAGCACGAAGACGACCAGGGCACCGACCACCGATAGCGCCACGGAGCGGGTCATGCCACGGCCGTCACGTCGCCCAGGTGGCGCCGGATCTCGCGGGCCGTGCGCGAGACGACGGCGGCATCGAGGTCGTCGATCGAGCGCGGGCGCGCCAGCTCCACGGGGAGATCCGCGACCACGCGTCCGGGCCGCGGCGACATCACGACGACGCGGTCGGCGACGAGGATCGCTTCGGCGATGCTGTGGGTGACGAGCACGATCGTGGTCGCGGCGCGCTCCCAGAGCCGCAGCAGCTCCAGGTCGAACCGCTCGCGGCTCAAGGCATCGAGTGCGCTGAACGGCTCGTCCAGGAGGAGGACCTGCGGCTCGAGGGCGAGCGCGCGGGCGAGGGCCACGCGCTGGCGGGTCCCGCCGGACAGCTCGGCGGGTCGGTTGGCGGTCACCCCCGGGTCGAGCGCGACGAGGTCCGCGAGCTCTGCCAGGCGCTCGCGACGGCGGGCAGGCGGCCAGCCGGCTAGCTCGAGCGGGTAGGTGATGTTGTCGGCGGCCGATCGCCACGGGAGGAGGCGGGGTTCCTGGAACACGAGGCCGATGCGCGGATCCGGGCCGGTGATCGGGGCGCCGTCGAGGGTCACCACGCCGCGGTGGGGGGTGAGCAGGCCGGCGATCACGCGCAGGAGCGTGGACTTGCCGCAGCCATTCGGGCCGATAAGGGCCACGATCCCGCCGTCGGCGACGTCGAGGGCCATGCCATCGAGCACGGGGAGCCGGCCGCCCCCGCGGATCGGGAAGGACAGGTTGACGCCGTCGACGCGGATGGATCCGACCGTGGGCGTCATCTGGGTTGCGGTCATCGCGAAGCCGCCAGCGCCGCAGTGGTCTCGGCACTGACCGCGGTCTCGTTGCGGGCCAGCGGCCGCATCACCGGCGCGACCGCCGGGTAGAGCGCCGTGTAGGCCGCGAAGACTCGGTCGTACGTTTCGGCGTACTCGGGACGCGGCTCGAGTCGATGGTCGATGGCGGTCATCGCGCGGATGGCCGATCGGACATCGGTATTCGCGCCGATCGCGACGGCGCCGAGGATCGCCGACCCGAGGACGGCCGTTTCGAGCACTTGCGGGACGAGGACCGGGAAGCCGGTGACGTCGGCTTTGATCTGGTTCCAGGCGTCGCTCCGCGCCGGGCCGCCGCATGCGCGCATCGCGGTGACGGTCACGCCGGCCGCGAGCATCGGCGTCGAGACGTGCCGGATCGCGAGCGCGCTCGCCTCGATGATCGCTCGGGCGAGGTGGCCGCGGCCGTGGGACAGGCTCAGGCCGGCGAACACGCCGGTGGCCGTCGGGTCCCAGATCGGCGACCGCTCGCCGGCCAGGTACGGCAGGAACACGACGCCGTCGGCGCCCGGGGGCGTGGCGGCGGCTTCCTCCAGGAGCCGTTCCGTGCTGACGTCGCCGCCGACGACCGCGTCACGGAACCAGTCGAGCGCACGCCCTGTGGCGGCCATCGCGGCGCCGACGCTGTACAGCCCTTCCAGTGGCGCCGGGGTGACGAACGCGCCCGGGACCTCCACGGGCTCGTGCCAGTACACGCCGAACCCGCCGGCCGACCCGCCCGGGTCGTAGGCGTCGCCCGGCTCCAGGAGGCCGGCGCCGAGGTAGCTCGCGAACGCATCGTTCGTGCCGCCGGCGACGGGGATGCCGGCACGCAAACCCAGGGCATCGGCCGACGTCTCGGTAAGGACGCCGACGACGGCGCCCATCGGTGCATCCGGGGGCCGCCGGTCCATGTCGAGCCCGGTCGCTTCCGCGACGGCCGTCGGGTCAGGGACGGCCTGGTCAGGGACCAGCGACCCTCGGGCCTCCCCGGTGAGCCGGAACGCGAGCCACTCCCAGGTCGTCAGGTACCAGCGCGTCCGGGCCGCGACCTTGGGCTCGTGGCGCTCGAGCCAGAGGGCGGCGGGGAGCGGCCCCAGGGCCCAGCCGTGGATGCCGGTCGCGGCGGCGAGCTCGGCCGCCTCCGCCTCAGCTCGGGTGTCGCGGAACGTGATCGCCGGGCGGGTCG
>JAXDKY010000141.1:0-6845 GCA_034666885.1 Chloroflexota bacterium | reverse complement strand
GCGCCCGGGGTCAGCCGCGCGTCGTCGAGGGCCAGTCGCCCGGCCACCATCCCGAACTGGCTGAATCGGTCGAGCTGGCGAGCGGTCTTCGGCGGCATCCAGGCGAGCGGGTCGAAATCATCGACCTGGGCCGCGACCTGCGAGCGGAATGGCGCAGGATCGAAGCGGTCGATGCGTTTGACGGGCGATCGGGCCGCCCGCAGACCATCCTGGAACGCCGCAACGCCCGTGCCGATGGGCGTCACCAGGCCGATGCCCGTGATCCAGACCCGTCGCCGATCGTTCATGTGGAGGGATTCGCCGCCGAGCCGGTTCCGGACTCGACGGCTTCGGCGATGGCCTTGAACGTGGCGAGCGTTCGTCCGGCGATCGGGCGCGTGAAGAATCGATCGACGATGACTGCGAGGCCCGGGACGCGCGGCGCGAAGTCGTGCTCGATGACGACGTGGGCGCCGTCGCCGTCGGGCTCGATCCGCCAGGTCACGTCCATCCCCTTCGTTGCGCCCGCGACGTGCACGAACCGCAACCGACACGCGGCGGGTTCCGACCAGGTCCGCGAGCGCCAGGTCACCGGCAGCCCGAGCCCGAGGACCGGGACAAGGGGCCGCCGCGCCACGAAGTCCGCGACGACGCTGCCGTCGGGGCGGCGATCGACCACTGCCGAGCGCGTGTAGTGCGGGAGCAGGTCGGCCCACCGTTCGACGTCATGGGCGAGGCCAAACACCAGGGCGGGGGAGGCGGCGATGCGGATGTCGATCTCGCTGTGCATGACGTCGCTGGGATGTCCTCAGTTCGCCGGCTCGGGGTGGGCCGGCTCTGGGCGCGCGGGCTCGGGGTGCGCCGAGCGTTCGGCGAGCGAAACGCTGTCGGCGGGCGACATGGTGTCGGGGCGCGACGTCTGACCAGATCGCGGTAGGTCCAGCGCGTGCCGCGCCAGCTCGCCGAGTCGGACATTGCGCGCCTGCCGTGGGGTGAACCAGCGACAGGTGTCCGTCGAACCGTCCGGTTCGTCCCGCAGGTCGCCGCCCACGATGCGGACGCGGTAGAGGATCCGGATCGCGTGCATGCGGTCCGCGCCATCGACGTCGTGGAACATCCGGTCGCTGACGCCGGCCAGTCCCTCGAGCTCGCCGGTGTAGCCGGTCTCCTCGGCCAGCTCGCGCAGGACGGCGGCCTCGGGCGCTTCGCCGAAATCCAGGCCGCCGCCCGGCAGCGTCCAGACGTCGCCGACACCGACCGACGGCGAGATGTGACACAGCAGGATCCGGCCGTCGTCGTCGTGGGCGACCGCGTAGGCCGCCACGCGCGTGCGGTCCGTGCCCGCGCGGTCCGTGCCCGTGCCGGCCGTGCCCGCGCTGGCCCGTCTCCGGCGGCTCATGGCGCGAGCAGCGATACGAGGAAGCGCGGATCCAGCCCACGCGTCGCTGGGACGAGGTCACCCATCACGAGACCCATCGTCGCACGGACGTCGGGTCGGGTGGCAAGCCGCCGCGCGGCGTATTCGAAGGATGCTGGCCGTGCCAGGAACGCCTGGACCAGCCACGACAGCGCGTCCTTCGCGGCGAACCGGCGTTGCATGGCGCGGTCGTAGGCCGATGCGGCGCGGGCGGCCCGCTCCGGCCGGTCGAGTGCGGCACGGATCGCGGCGGCGGCGAGCTCGGTCGAGACGAGGGCGCGGTGGAGGCCCTCCCCGGTGAATGGATCGAGGAAGCCGACCGCGTCGCCGACCAGCCACCAGCCCGGGCCGGCGCGGCGGGTCACCCGGCCGCCGAGCGGCGCGGCGCCGGCGACCGGATCGCAGCGCTCGCCGTCGCGCCACGTTCCGGGGTCCTCCGCGGTCGCTGGCACGGCCGCGACGATCCGGTCGGCCGTCGCGAGCGCGCCGTCCCGGAGCAGCCGGTCGCGCCAGGCCGGTCCCAGCACGATCCCGATGTTCACCCGGCGACCCGGCACCGGAGCGATCCCGATGTAGCCGCCGTCGAAAACGCTGAGGCGCGCGTCGGTCGGCGCATCCGGTCGCGGATCCGCGAGGTGATAGCTGAGGCCGACCCGCTCGGGGAGTCGGCTCGGCCGGGCCACGCCGGCGGCCCGGGCGACGACCGAGTGGGCACCGTCCGCCCCGACCACCATGCGGCACCGGAGCGTGCCCGCGCCGTCGGCGCTCCGCGTGCCGAGGACCTGCCCGTTGTCGTCGAGATCCACCGTCTCGACGGTGACGCCGCGGCGGACGGCCGCGCCGGCCTCGCGGGCGAGTGCCTCGAGCGCCGCGTCCAGCGCCGACCGATCGAAGCCGACCGCGGGCGGTCCACCGGCCTCCGTCCCGTAGGTCAGCCGCGCGACCGCGCCGCCCGGCGTCTCGAGCCGCATCGCGGAGATCGGCCGGGCGACATGCGCCAATGCGGCCTCGCTCATCCCCACCCTGCGCAGCGCCGCCATCGTGACCGGCGAGCTGAACACGCCGCCGGCCCGCCAGCGCCATGCCGGCTGCCGTTCGAGGACCACGACCTCGATGCCGGCCCGAGCCAGGGTGACGGCCAGGGCGCAGCCGGCGAGGCCGCCCCCGACGATCGCAACGTCGACGTGCTCCGGAACGCTCGTTGAGCTCACTCCGCGGCCTCGTCCGTCCGCGGCGTGGCCGCCGTCGCCGTCGCCGCCGGCGCGGCCGTGGCCTCCGGGGCGGGCGTGGCCGCGAGCATCACCCGATGACGGAACAGCCCGAATGCCGACGCCTCCACCCGCAGTCCGGCCGCGGCGAGCAACGAGGTCAGCTCCGCGATCGTGTACGCGCGGCGCACCGAGAGCGACGCGTCATGTCGCGTGAACCGGTTGGTCGTCGCCAGGTGGCTCAGCAACCATGCCCCGAGCCAGGACAGGCGGCCGCGGACGAGGTCGTTCACGACGACACCGCGCCGGGCGACGCGGCCCATCTCCCGCAGGAGCTCGACAGCGTCCGGCGGTTCGAGATGGTGGAGCACCAGTGACGCATGGGCGATGTCGAACGAGTCATCCGCGAAGGGCAGGAAGCGACCATCCGCGACCCGGAGAGCCAGGTCCGCGGTCGTCGACAGGCGAGGCTGCGCGAGCACCGCCGCTTCCAGGATCTCCGCGCGACTGTCGGTGGCGGTCACCGCCAGCCGCCGCCGGCCGCGTCTGGCTCGCTCGATCAGGGCGAGCGGGATATCCGCGCCGCCGGTGCCGACGTCGACGAGGCTGAGCGGCATATCGGCCGGGGCGAGCGCCGCGACGCCCAGCGCGGACAAGCGGACACCGCCGAGCCATCGATTCGCCCGCGCCAGGTCGCGCAGGTTGCCCACGACGGCCCGCCCGTCATCCAGCGGTCCATCCAGCAGTTCCTCGACCTCGACCGAGCGGCGCATGGCCGCCCAAGCCTAGCGCCCCGGTGCGACCTCTCCGGACCCGCGCGGGATCAGGCGAGTCGGCACGACTTGCCGGACGGTCGGGGAGCGGTCGCCGTCGAGGCGTCGGAAGAGTTGCTCGGCGGCCAGTCGACCGATCTCCAGGACGTCCTGAGCGACCACGGTCAGGCCCGGTTCCAGCAGGTCCGCGAGCGGCACCTCGTCGAAGCCGACCAGGGCGACGTCGTGCTGCCGCCCAGCCGATCGCAGGGCGCGGACCGCGCCGATCGTCACGAGGTTCTGGCTGGCGAATATGGCGGTCGGCGGCTCGCGTCGGCGGAGAAGATCGGCGGCCGCGGCGTCGGCGAGGTCGCTGTCATGCAGGTCGTGCCGAACGAGGTCGGGATCGATCGGGATCCCCGCCGCGCGGAGCCCTGCCTCGTAACCGGCGTGCCGGTCGCGGGCCGTGCTGATCGTCAGCAAATCTCCGAGATAGGCGATGCGCCGGTGTCCCCGTTCGACCAGGTGTCGAACCGCGTCCTCGGCGCCCGACTGGTTCGCCGCCAGCACCACGTCCCCATCGAGGTACGCCGGGGCGCGGTCGACGAAGACCAGGGACAGCCCGGCGCGAACCTCATTGAGCAGGTAGGACTGATCGCGCCCGGCTGGAACCATCACGAGACCGTCGACGCGGCGGGCGACGAAGGCACTGACCAGTGCCCGTTCGCGCTCGGGGTCCTCGTCCACGCTGGCGCTGAAGACCGCCACGCCACGGGACCGCGCAACGTTCTCGATCGCACGCTGGATGGCGGCCGAGAACGGGTTGCTGACGTCCTCGAGCAGCAGACCGATCGTGGCCGTCTTGCCGCCAGCCCGCCTGAGGCTGCGGGCCCCGAGGTTCGGGCGGAAGTCGAGCCGGTCAGCCGCATCACGCACGCGGGCCGTCAACTCGGGCGACACCCCTGGCTCGCCGTTGATGACGCGCGAAACCGTCTTGAGGCCCACCCCGGCGAGCGCGGCGACATCGCGAATGGTGGCTCGTTGGCGGAGTTCGTTGTTGGGTCCTGACAAGGTTGTCTCTCGGTCCATCGGCGCATGATATCAGCACGGATTTGACACCGCGCGGCCATTTCGCTATAAACCGCAGACAACGTTGTCAAAGCGTTGACCACGCCGAGGAGGACCCGCGCATGATTCAGTCCAGGAACCGCGCCACCCTGATGCGCGGGCTCGTCCTGACCGCCGTCGTATCGGTGGTGGTGGCCGCCTGCAGCACGCCCGCGGGGTCGACCGTCGCCCCGTCGACCCCTGCCGGGTCCGCCGCGGCCCCGTCGGCTGCCGGGTCGGCCGGCGCGTCCGGGCCGATCGGCGTGACACTCATCACCAAGACGGCATCGAACCCGTTCTTCGTCGCCATGGCCGCCGGCGCGAAGGAATCCGCGGACAAGCTCGGCATCACCCTGACGAGCGCGGCCGGCAAGGAAGACGGCGACACCACGACCCAGATCCAGGCCATAGAAAACGCGATCTCGAAGGGCGACAAGGGCATCCTGATCACGCCCAGCGGGCCTGACGTGAATCCCGCCATCAAGAAGGCGCGCGACGCCGGCCTCCTGGTCATCGCCCTCGATACCCCGCCCGATCCGGCCGACACGGTCGATATCACGTTCGCGACGGACAACTTCCTGGCCGGCAAGCTCATCGGCCAGTGGGCCGCGGTCCAGCAGGGCGGTAAGCCCGCGACGATCGCACTCCTCGACCTGTTCGACGACAAGGTCGTGTCGGTCGACTACGAGCGCGACCAGGGCTTCCTCACCGGCATGGGTATCGACACGGTCGACGCCAAGAAGAACGGCGACGAGGCACCGACCGGCAACTATTCCGGCGGCACGTACACGATCGCCTGCAACCTCGCGACCAAGGGCGCCGAAGATGGTGGACAGACGGCCATGGAGAACTGCCTCTCCAAGAACCCGGACATCAACCTCGTCTACACCATCAACGAACCCGCCGCCAATGGCGCTAACAAGGCCCTCACGGCCGCGGGCAAGACCGCGACCATCGTGTCGGTCGACGGCGGATGCGCCGGCGTCGATCTCGTGAAGAACGGCGTCATCGGCGCCACCTCGCAGCAGTACCCGCTCAAGATGGCCTCGCTCGGGGTCCAGGCGATCTACGACTTGGTCACGACGGGGACGAAGCCCGCCGTCTCCGAAGGGCTCGACTTCTTCAACACGGGCGTCGCGCTCGTGACGGACAAGCCGGCCACCGGGGTCGAAAGCATCACCTCGACGGACGCCGCCGCGATCTGCTGGGGCTGACCAGGCTTCTCTCCTCCTCCCCGTGGGGCGGCCGCTCTCCCAGCGGTCGCCTCACGGTCATCGCCCGGCTTGATCCGGGCGTCGGACAGGCGCTGCTCGCGGCTACACTCAGCCGGACCAGCCCGGGACCATCAAGATCGAGGCTGCGCATGTCCGAGACCCAGGCCACGGCCGCGGATCCGGCCGAGCGGTTCATCCGGCAGACGACGCCGGTCCAGCGGATCCACCACGTCCTCCATGCCTATCCGGCGATCAGCCCGGCGATCGTCCTCGTAGCCGCGGCCATCGTCTTCGGGCTGCTGAACCCGCGCTTCTACCTCCCCGCCAACCTGTCGCTCATCGGCCAGCAGGTGGCGGTCGTCGGGGGCCTGGCGATCGGGCAGACCCTGATCATCCTGACCGCCGGCATCGACCTGTCGGTCGGCGCGATCATGGTGTTCACCTCGATCGCCATGGCCAGCAGCGTCGTGAACCTGGGGTTGCCCGGGCCCGTGGCGCTGGTCCTGGGGCTGGTCGTCGGGACGCTCGCCGGCGGCATCAACGGCATCCTCGTCACGCGGCTCCGCCTGCCGCCGTTCATCGTCACCCTCGGCACGCTGAACATCTTCACGGCGTTGACCCTGCTGTATTCGGGCGGCCAGACCATCCAGAGCCAGGACCTGCCTGACATCCTGCTCTGGACGGGGCAGGCGATCGACATCGGCTCGTTCCGGATCACGACCGGCGTCCTGCTGATGCTGGTGATGTACGCCGTGGTGTCGTTCATCCTCAAGAACACCGCCTGGGGACGGCACGTGTACGCCACAGGGGACGATCGCGAGGCCGCGCGGCTGGCCGGCATCGGCGTGAACCGGATCCTCGTGTCCGTGTATCTCGCCGCGGGCCTGGTCTACGCCATCACGGCCTGGATCCTCATCGGTCGCGTCGGGGCGGCCAGCCCGAATGCCGCCTCGGACGCCAACCTCGACAGCATCACCGCCGTCGTCATCGGCGGGACCAGCCTGTTCGGCGGCCGCGGCATCATCGTCGGGAGCCTGCTCGGGGCCCTCATCGTCGGCGTGTTCCGCAACGGCCTGGCGCTCGCCGGCGTCGACGTCCTGTGGCAGACGCTCGTCGTGGGTCTGCTGGTGATCGTCGCCGTCGCGACCGACCAGTGGATCCGGAGGGT
>JAXDKY010000140.1:0-5440 GCA_034666885.1 Chloroflexota bacterium | reverse complement strand
GGTCCTGGTCAACGTGACGCCGCCCGACGAGCACGGGTATTGCTCGCTGGGGACGTCCGTGGAGGCGATGCATGCCGCCGTGCGTGCGGCGACGACCGTCATCGCCCAGTTCAATCGGTCGATGCCGCGGACCCTCGGCGACAGCTTCATCCACGTCAACGACATCGATCTGGCGGTCGATGTCGACGTCCCACCGTATGAGCACGCGGTCGGGATCATCGGCGACGTGGAGGGGCGGATCGGCGAATTCGTGGCGGACCTCGTGCCCGACGGCGCGACGCTCCAGCTCGGCATCGGGGCGATCCCGGCAGCGACCGCCCTGGCCTTGCGCGACAAGAAGGATCTCGGGATCCACACCGAGATGTTCACCGATGCCGTGGTCGACCTGGTCGAGGCCGGCGTCGTCACCGGTGCGCGCAAGGAGCGCAACCGCGGCAAGATCGTGACCGCGTTCGTGATGGGCTCGCAGCGGCTGTACGAATTCGTCGACGACAACTCGATGGTCGAGATGCGCCCGGTCGACTTCACGAACGACACCCATGTCATCCGGTCGTTCAGCCGGATGGTCGCGATCAACTCCGCGATCGAGGTCGACCTGACCGGGCAGGTGGTCGCCGACTCGATCGGCCACCGGTTCTACTCGGGCGTCGGTGGCCAGATGGACTTCGTCCGTGGCGCGGCCCTGGCCTCCGAGGGCCGGGCGATCATCGCCTTGCCATCCACGGCTGCCGGCGGCACGGTGTCCAGGATCACGCCGTCGCTGAAGGAGGGCGCCGGGGTCGTCACGACGCGGGCCCACGTCCGAACCGTCGTCACCGAGTGGGGGGTCGCCGAACTCTTCGGCAAGAGCATCCGCGAGCGGGCCGAGGCGCTCATCTCGATCGCCCACCCCGACCATCGGGACGCGTTGGCCGCGGCCGCGCTCCAGGCACGCCCGGCCTGAGGCCCGCGCGGCCGGACACGTCGCCCACTCGATCGAACCATCACCAGGAGGCGGGCCGATGTCGACCCCGGCAACCGAAGAGCTCCTGACCGAGATCCAGGAGTTGATCCGAGAGCGAGAGCGAGAAGGTGTGGCCGGTCTCGCCGAGCGGATCGGCCCCGCCGAATGGGCCGCCCTGGTCCCGCGCCTGGACTCGGGCGAGGTCGCCGTCCTTCTCCAGTGGCTGCCCGACGACGAGATCCCCGAGCTGCTCGAGGAACTGTCTCCGACTGAGGCGGCGGCGATCCTGCGGACCCTTTCGCAGGCGGAGGCTGCGGCCGTATTGGCTGGCATGGATCCCGACGACGCCGCGGACGTGGTCGAAGAGCTTTCGGAGCCCGAGGCGGAAGGGATCCTCATCCGGATGGCGCCGGACGAGGCTGCCGAGATCCGCGGCCTCGCGGACTTCCCGCCCGACAGCGCCGGCGGCATCATGACCCCGGAATTCGTGGCGGTATCGCCCGAGGCCCGCGCGGCCGACGCCATCGCCGCGATCCGCCGGCTCGTCGACGAGGCCGAGACCGTCAACTACGTGTACGTGGTCGACAGCGAACGGCACCTGCTCGGCGTGCTATCCCTGTACCGGCTCCTCCTGAGCCAGGCCGACACGCCCGTGAGCCAGTTGATGGCGCCGACGACGGTCCGGGTCCGCGCGACGGCGGATCGCGAGACGGCAGCGCGTCTCCTCACGGAACGCAATCTGCTGGCGATCCCCGTGGTCGATGACGATGACCATCTCCTCGGGATCATCACCGAAGACGACGTGGCCGACGTCCTCGAGGCCGAGACGACCGAGGACATCGAACGGCTCGGTGGATCGCAACCGCTCAATGTCCCGTACCGCATCTCGAGTGTGCTGCTCCTCGTGCGCAAGCGGATCGGCTGGCTGCTCCTGCTCTTCGTCGCCGAGGCCTACACGGGGACGGTGCTCCGCAACTTCGAGACGGAGCTGGCCGACGTCGTGGCGCTGTCGTTCTTCATCCCGCTGCTGATCGGGACCGGTGGCAACATCGGGAGCCAGACCGTGACGCTGATCGTGCGCGCGATGGCCCTCAACGAGGTGTCGTTCCGCGACGTCGCGTGGATCGCGTTCAAGGAGATGCGGGTCGGCCTGATCCTCGGCGCGATCATGGCGGTCATCGCCTTCGGTCGGGCGACGCTGCTCGGCGTCGGGGCGGATATCGGGACGGTCGTGGCGATCACGATCCTGGCGATCTGCCTCTGGTCGGCGACCGTCGCCGCGGTCCTACCGCTTGCCCTGCGCCGCGTTCGGATCGACCCCGCCGTCGTGTCGGCGCCCCTGATCACGACACTCGTCGACGGGACGGGCCTGATCATCTACTTCGAGATCGCGAAGTTCGTCCTTCACTTGAACGCCTGACGAGACGAGCGGCGTCCTGGGGCGGCAGCGCCTAGTCGATCTCGATCGACTCGTGACGCGCGCGCCGGGTCGAGCGCCCCTCCGATTCGTCGATGCGCTCGATCCAGAAATCGACGATCGAGCGGACCCCGAGCAACTGCTCGCGGCCGGCGTTGCGGAAATGCTGGGTCGCCTCGTCCGGGACGACCCGGGCCATCAAGCCTCGGCCTCGTTCGCGCAGGCCGGGCGCCCGCTCGAGCTTGGCGAGGCGGGCCTCGAGCTCGGCCATCCGGTCGCCGCCGTCGCCGGTCGTTGCGCGGCTCGCTCGAGGGGTCGCATTGGTGCCATCTGCCACCCGGGCCGTTGAACGTCGTCCTTCGGTCATCGTCGTCCTCCAACTGCCGCTCGTGCCGCCGCGTGGGGAGGCGCCTCGAACTCGATGCGCAAGGTCTGCCCATCCATCTTCGCCGCCTTCGTTGGCGCGTCAAGCAGCACCCGTGGGAGCATCAGGCTTCGGCGCCAGGTACCGACATGAAGAACGAGTTCATCGGCCGTGCGGGTGAGCCGAACCGCTTCCTTCGAGGTGAACGGCAGCTCCAGCTTGAGCACGTATCCGTCCCCCTCGCGAAGGACCTCGTAGGGCCGGCCGCGATAGAGGATCTCGGCTGGATCGCCGTCGCCGAACAGGGCCTCACCCACCTCGCGCAACCGCTCGAGGCCGACCATCTCGCGGTCGAACATCGGGACGGTCCGCACCGGCACCGGCCCGAACTCCTGCTGGACGACGGGCAGGTAGCGCTGCTGGATCTTGCGCAGCCCGGACAGGTAGCCCCCCGCGTCGGGCGGCAGGACGCGGTTGGCGACGACGAGGTCGCTCGGATACCCGAACAGGTGGAAGTACGTGAACGAGCGCTGCGCCTCGGCGATCGACATCTTCTCGAGGGTCAGGACGACCCGGACCGTCGACTGCTCCGGATCGGCCAGGAGCTTGTGCAGCCGGTCGAGCCGGCGCAGCAGCCGCTCGGCCGCCTGGAAGACCTCCTCCTTCGGCAGCGGCACGCCGAGCATCCGCTGGAGGACGGGCCCGCCGATGCGCGAGACCCGCTTGCCGATGGGCGCGATGCGCTCGACCCACCAGCGACTGGCCTCGGGCAGGGAGAGCAGGCGGAGGGTCTCGCCGGTCGGGGCGGCGTCGACGACGATGACGTCGAACTTGCCCTGGTCGACGTGGTCGGCGATCCACAGGAGGTTGCCCAACTCGTCCATGCCCGGCAGGACGCTCATCTCCTCGGCAAGGACCTCGTCCAGGCCGTGCCACGAGAACAGGTCAGCGACGTAGTTCTGGATGGTCCGCCAGTAACGGCCGATGTTGAAGTAGACGTCCGGTTCCTGGGCCCACAGGTTCGGCGCGATCTCCGACGGCTCCGGACCGAGCTTGACGTCGAGCGCATCGGCGAGGCTGTGGGCGATGTCGGTCGAGAGGACGATCGTGCGGTATCCGCGCGCGGCACACAGGATCGCGCTGGCGGCCGCGACGCTGGTCTTGCCGACGCCGCCCTTGCCGGTGTACACGAGGATCCGCACCATGTCGCCTCCGTCTCCCGGTCGCGGCGAGGGCGTCAATCGTACCCCGTTGGGCCGACGACTTCGTACGTACCCGCCTCGCTGTGAGGAAATATGCTTGCGGCCGCAACTACATGGGCGTATGATCGTGGTCGAGACATCGACGGCCGAAGGCGGCCGCCAAGCTGACGGAGCAAGACCAACGTGGCAACCCATATCGACACCATCGGCCGGCAGCCGGCCCTCGTGCCCGAGCGCTTGCGGCGGATCGCTGTCCTCGGCGCGGGGCACAGCGGCCCGGTGATCGCACGGATGGCGGTCGACGCCGGCTACCAGGTCGCGATCGCCGCCTCGGGCGACCCCGAGCGGATCGCGTTGATCGCCCAGGTGCTGGTGCCGGGCGCGGAACCACGGTGGGCCGCCGACGCGGTCGGCGAATCCGATGTCGTGGTGCTGGCGATCCCGGCCCACCGGTTCGTGGCGTTCGATCCGGCGCTGGTTGCCGGCAAGGTCGTCATCGACGTGATGAATCACTGGCCGCCGGTCGATGGCGTCCAGGAGCTGTTCATGAACCCCAGCTACGGCAGCAGCGAGATCGTCCAGCGTCGACTCGCCGATTCGACCGTGGTCAAGACGCTCAACCACATCGGTTACCACGAGATGGAGGAGGAACGGCGCCCGACCGACGCGCACGACCGTCGCGCCCTCGGCGTCGCCGGCGACGACCGCGATGCGGTCGACCTCGTCGCGGACTTCATCGAGCGCATCGGGTACGACGCCGTGGCCCTCGACAGCCTCGCGGCCGGACGCCTGCTCGAACCCGGCGGTCCGCTCTTCGGCGCATCGCTGCGCCGCGCGGAGTTCGAGCTCGCGGTCCGCGCGCAAGCCGCCTAGATCGACCCCCATCTCATCCCAGTCGCAACAGCACGAGATCACGACATGACCACGACCACTTCCTTCCCCCTCACCTTCGGACTGGACACGTTCGGGGACGTGACCCACGACGACGAGGGTCGACCGCTGTCCCACGCACAGACGATCCGCAACCTCGTCGAGCAGGGTGTCCTGGCCGACCAGGTCGGCATCGACTTCATCGGGATCGGCGAACACCACACCGACGACTTCCCGTTGTCGGCGGCCGACGTCGTGCTGGCCGCGATCGCGGCACGCACCTCCAGGATCCACGTCGGGTCCGCGGTCACCGTCCTGAGCTCGGACGACCCCGTTCGCGTGTTCCAGCGCTATTCGACGCTCGATGCCATCTCGAGCGGCCGCGCCGAGGTGATCCTGGGACGGGGTTCCAGCATCGACTCCTTCCCACTGTTCGGGTACGACCTCGCCGACTATGAGGAACTCTTCGAAGAGAAGACCAACCTCTTCGCCGAGCTCCTCAAGGGCAGCCCGGTGACGTGGCAGGGCACGACCCGCGCCTCGCTCCACGACCAGGACGTCGTGCCCCATCCGGAATCCGGGGGCTTCCCCGTCTGGATCGGCGTGGGCGGCAGCCCGCAGTCCGTCATCCGCGCCGCGCACTA
>JAXDKY010000139.1:0-7365 GCA_034666885.1 Chloroflexota bacterium | reverse complement strand
CTCCGAGTGAACCGGTAGGGGTTGCCGAGTCTAGCGCAGCCCGGTCGCCGGGTCCAACGCCGCAACGATGTGGCCCGCCGGCCCAAGGACGCCCCGGCCGCCCGATAGGCGGTTCCCGACAATCCGGCAGCCTCGGTTATGTCGGTCGTCGCCATTGTCCGCCCAGCAGGCCGCGCGTAGCCTCGGCCGGGGTTGCGTTTCGGCACGAGGAGGGACGGCGTGAGCGAGGCGGTCATCGAACCCGGCGCGGCGACGGCTCCGGGCCAGGTATTCAGCCGCGAATCGTCCGGATTCGTGCGGGTCGGATCGCCGTGGCGGATGCTGCTGCTGAACGTCGCCAATGTCGGCGTCGTCTACATCATGTTCACGTACTGGGCGCACCCCGCGGTGTTTCCCCAGAGCAACCTGCTGCTCGCGATCCCGATCGCGGCGGCCTTCGCGCTGCCGTTCAACCTGCTCTACGGGATGCTGTCCTCGATCATGCCGCGAACCGGCAGCGAGTACGTCTTCCTGTCGCGGACCTTCCACCCGGCGATCGGGTTCATGGCCAGCTTCGCGGCCGCGATGAGCCAGTCGTTCTGGGTCGGCATCGGCGGGTACTGGATCGCCCAGTTCGTCCTGGGCCCGATGTTTACCTCGTACGGCGCCGTCAGCGGCAACGAGACGATCGCCTCGATCGGCGCCTGGGCGAGCGAGCCCAACACGTGGTTCATCTTCGGCACGGTCTTCATCGTGCTGATGGCGGCCCTGAACATCCGCGGCCTGCGGGCGTACCTCAAGTTCCAGGACATCAACTGGGTGATCGGCGCCGTCACCGGGATCGTCCTCCTGGCGATCTTCCTGTTCGCGTCGACGGCCGCGTTCCAGTCGGGCTTCGACCGCTACGCCGCCGCGACCGGCGTGCCCGGCTATCAGGCGACGCTGGACCTGGCGGCGGCGAACGGGATGCCCACCGGGATCACTTTGACCGACACGCTCGGGATCGTCCCGATCATCTGGCTCATCGCCTGGGCGTCGACCTACGTCGGGGGCGAAGTCCGGACGCCGACGAAGACGCAGTTGCGCGCCACGGTCGGCGGGATGCTGCTCTACGCCGGCATCGCCTGGGTGCTGTTCTTCGCCATCTCGACCGCCGTCACGGTCGACTTCAACCAGGCCCTCGCCTGGCTCAGCTACAACCCGCCGGCCGACACGACCGTCGAGGCCTACCCGGTCTTCATGCTCTACGCCGGGGTGCTCATCGACAACCTGCCCCTGTTCCTCCTTGTGGCGGCCGGGCTGGTCGTCTGGAGCTACCTGTGGATCCCCTCGGCGATGATCATCGCCACGCGCGCCATGTTCGCCTGGTCGTTCGATCGCATCGCGCCGGCGAAGCTGTCGGAGGTCCATCCTCGCTACAACTCGCCGTGGGTCGCGGTCATCGTCGTCTCGATCATCGGCGAGGCGTTCCTGATCCTCTACCACATCGGGGTCTTCAAGTTCCTGACGCCCGCCCTCGCCTACTACGTCGTGTTCTGGCTGGTCTCGCTGTGTGGCCTCCTGTTCCCGTACCTGCCGCGGACGCGCCCCCTGCTCGAGCAGAGCGCGGTCAACTGGCGGATCGCGGGCATCCCGGTCATGTCGATCTGCGGAGCCATCGGACTCCTGTACTTCAGCATCGGCCTGTACTTCATGCTGACGAACGACCTGCTGTTCCTCAACACACCGGAGCAGCTCGTCACGACGGCCCTGCAGTTCATCGTCCCGCTCGTGATCTTCTTCGTCGCCCGTGCCTATCGACAACGGCAGGGTCTGCCGATCGACGCCGCATTCCGTGAGATCCCGCCCGAGTGACCGCCCGCGACCGGGTCCGGCCGCACCATGGCTGATCTCACGATCTTCTATGTCGCCGATATCCATGGATCGGACATCTGCTTTCGCAAGTGGCTGAACGCTGCCGGGTTCTACGGCGCGGACGTTCTGATCATCGGTGGCGACCTGACCGGCAAGGTGCTGCTGCCCATCTACCCGGCCGGCGGCGCCGCCGAAGCGTGGACCGCGACCTGGAAGGACCGCGTGCATCGCCTCGAAACCCGGGCCGAGGTCGACGAGCTGATCCTGCTGGCGCGTGACTCGGGTGCGTATGGGTATGTGACGACGACCGACGAGATCGCCGAGATCGGCGGTTCCATCGAGCGAGAGCGCGAGGTATTCGGCCGGCTGAAGCTCGCCGCGCTCGAGGGCTGGCTGGCGCTGGCCGATGAGCGGCTCACCGGCCGCCGGACCCGCGCCTTCCTCATGCCCGGCAACGACGACCCGCCGGCGATCGACGCGCTGCTCGCGACTTCGCAGTCGCTGGTCGATGTCCAGGGAGCGACGACGGAGCTCGCCCCCGGCGTCTGGATGGCCTCCCGCGGCGAATCGACGCCGACGCCCTGGCACACCCCGCGCGAGGTGCCCGATGCGACCCTCGGCGACCTCGTGGCGACCGCGGTCCGTGACCTGCCGCCGACCGGCACGACGATCTGGAACCTGCACATGCCGCCATTCGACACCGGGGTCGACCGGGCGCCGCGGCTGGATGACTCACTCCACGTCCGGTACAACGGCTCGGGCGAACCGATCATGGACCCGGTCGGGAGTCACGCGATCCGCGCGCTGATCGCCGAGCACCAGCCGACGATCGCCCTCCACGGCCACATCCACGAAGGGCGAGGCCGGTACCGGATCGGTGCCACCACCGGCTTCAACCCCGGCAGCCAGTACCAGGACGGTGTCCTCCAGGGGCTGCTGCTCCGGGTGTCGGCGCGCAAGGGCCTTCGCGACTTTGTGTTCACCGCCGGATGACGACCCTTGCCGACCCATCCGCCGAGGGCCGCCGCATCGTCGAGGCCGCCGATGCGGCCGGCCTGCCGATCCGTGTCGTCGGCGGGGTCGGGGTGGCCCTGATCGCCCCGACCGTCGGGCAGCTGCGGCCCATCCGGACCTATCACGACATCGACCTCGCCGCGCCGGCGCGCGCACCGGCGGTCGTGCGGCTGATGGCCGCGCTCGGCTATGGAGCCTCGACCGAATTCAATGCGCTCAACGGCGCGGAGCGGATGCTCTTCCACGACCCAGGTGGCCGCCGCATCGACGTCTTCATCGACACGCTCCGGATGTGCCACGAGCTGCGGTTCAGCGACCGACTGACGGCGTGGCCGTTGACCCTGTCGCCGGCCGATCTCCTGCTGTCGAAACTCCAGATCGTCGAGCTCACGGATCGTGACGCTCAGGACGTGCTGGCGCTGCTCGCGGACCACGCCCTGACTGAGACCGACCGCCAGGGCATCGACCTTCGGCGAGTCCGCGAGGTGTGCGCCAGGGACTGGGGCTGGTGGCGGACAGTCGATGTCAACGTGGCGGCGCTGATAGCGCGCTGGGAGCAGGCGTCCGGAACGGGCGCTGCACGTGTAGGTCGGGCAGACGCCGACGCCCCACCCGAGGCGTCATCGACGGCGCTGGAGCGCGCTCGGGACCTGAGGTCGCACCTGGCCGCCGCGCCGAAGTCGGTCGGCTGGCGCCTGCGGGCCATGGTCGGCCCGCGACTCCGCTGGTACGAGTCGCCAGAGGAGGTGCGTTGAGGTGACTACGACCCGGTGGTTGCCGCGGAGCCCGGCGTCGACGACGCCGCCCGGGTCCTCGCAGCGGTCTCGCCCAGCAGGTCGAGGATCCGCAGGGCCAGGGTGATATCGAACACCGCCGCGGGATCACCCAGGTCCACGCCGAGCAGCTCCTCGATCCGGCGGATCCGGTAGACGATCGTGTTGACGTGGACGAAGCAGCGGGCCGCGGCGCGGCGCTGCACCCGATCCTCCTCCAGGAACGCCCGCAGGGTGTGGAGCAGGTCCCCGCCGTGGGCTCGGTCGTGATCGATCAGCGGCCGGAGGGTCCGCCGCCCGAAGGCCTCGAGATCTTCCCGCGAGCTCGCTCGCAGCAGCAACCCGTACGGGCCGAGCTCGCTCGTCCCGACCACCGCCCCGCCCCGGCCAAGCTTCAGCATCAGCTCGATCGAGTCGCGAGCCACCTCGAACGCCGGGGCGTAGTCATCGGGGCGCTCACACCGGTCGGCGACGGCCACGGTGACCGGCCCGGCGCCGGCGATCGCGGCGACCGCCGACTGGAGGTCGCGAGCCAGCTCCCGCACGTCCGGATCGTTCGGGCGGGCGCCGCTCGCCAGCACGACGATCGACCCCGCGTGCAACACGGCGAGACTGCGTGGCGCGCGGCCCGCCAGACGCTCGCGGACGACATCGAGGTTGCGCCGTTGGCGGTCGTGGCTGGCCAGGGTCGCCGGGTCCTCGCTGTCGGCCCCGCCCGACTCGTGGATGACGAGGAGATCGCGCGGCTCGCCCAGGTCGTACCCGAGTCGGGCGGCACGTGCCGCGATCGCCTCCTCGGTGCCGTAGGTGCCGTTCAACAAGTCCGCAGCGGCCTCACCGCGGAGTCGCTCCTCGACCTCGATCGCGGCTCGGACCTTGGCGAAGGCCAGCGCGATCCCCGTCGTGCCAGCGTCGACCAGGGCGCGGTCGATCGGGCTGAGGTCCTGTTCCGACGACAGCAGGAGGTGGCCGGCCACCTCGCGCCCGATGCGAACCGCCACCGCGAACGGCTCCCTGGGGTTGCCGTCGCGCCCGTCGGCGGCGGCCCCGACCAACAGTCGGCGCCAGCCGTCACCCCCGCCGGGTGCCGCGCCCGCGATCAGTCGATGCAGGTGGTCCTGGATGACCACGTCCCGACCGAGGTCCTCGGCGAGCAGGGTCGCGATCCCGTTCGGTCCGCCGTCGAGTAGCACGTGCTCGGCCAGGCGCTGCTGGACGGTCAAGAGTCGGGTGAGCTCGCGGTTCGTCTCGGCGAGGTCCCGGCCGAGGTTGACCTCGTTCTCGTACCGCCGAGCGTGGTCGATAGCGATCGCGGCGTGGCCGGCGAAGGCTGCCAACAGGTCCGCGGACCCTGCCGGGAAGTGATGACGCCGGCCGCGCGCGTGGACGTTGATGGCCCCGATCGCGGCGCCCCGAAACAGCAATGGCGCGCATAGGACCGAGCCGAAGACATACCGATCGAGTGCGCGGACGCGATGCTCGTAGGTCGCATAGTCGGCGACCTCGATCGCCTGGCGGGTCAGGATCGCCTCGGACGACAGCCCCTCCCCGAACGCCATCTCGAACCCGAGCATCTCGGGCGGGAAATTCGAGACCGCGACGACCCGCAGCGCGTCACGCTCGCGATCCCACAGCAGGATGTCGCCGCTGTCGGCGCCGAGCAGGGTCGTCGCGTCATCGACGATGGACGTGAGGACCGTGTCGAGATCCAGCGACTCGGCCACCCGGCGTGCGGTGACGAGAAGCTGGTCGAGCTGGTCGCGCAGGGCATGGCTGGCGAGGTCGGTCATCGGTTGCTTCGAACCCTCCGCCGCGGAGCGTGGGAACGGTCTTTCGCTGGGCGGATGATAGTCGCCTTCGGGTGTCGGCGATTGTGGTTCAGCGCCAACGATGTGTGACTCCTTTTGGCGGTGATCGCCATATGGCCGCTCTGCGTCGACTGCTACGGTGCTGGGGCACTGATCGCATGCGGAGCAAGACCCGTTGAGCCTGTCCCCTGACGTCCTGGTCATCGGCGGTGGCATCGTTGGCACGGCCACCGCCTACCGGCTGGCCCAACGCGGCGCCGACGTGCTCCTGCTCGAAGCCGATCGATTGGCGTCCGGCGCGACCGGCCGCAACCTTGGCTTCATCTGGGTGCATACCCGGCGGGCCGGCCCCGAGCTCGACCTCGTGATGGCGACGCGCTCGGGCCTCGAGGACCTGCCCGAGGAGCTCGGCGTCGACTTCGGGTTGCGCACGCGCGGCGGCCTGATCTACTTCACGAGCGAGGCCCAGGGCGCGATCATGCGCGAGTTCGTCGAGCGCCGGACGGCGGACGGCGTGCCGATGCAGCTCCTCGACGGCGACGAGGCTCGCGCGCTGGCACCGATCCTGCCTGACAGCGTCCTCGGCGCCTCGTACTGCCCGCTCGACGCGCAGGTCGACCCGGTGCGTTACGTCCGGGCGTTCGCCCTGGCCGCGCAACGCCACGGCGCCACGATCCACGAGGGGACCGCCGCCCGCGCGATCGAGACGGAGGGTTCCCGGATCGCCCGCGTGCACACGGATCTGGGGCCGATCACGCCCGGCCAGGTCGTCATCGCGGCGGGAGCGTGGAGCCCGGCGATCGGTCGCCAGCTCGGCCTGGAACTGCCGATCCATCCGATGCGCCTGCAGGTCGTCCAGACCGAGCCGATGGCGCCGCGCCTCGAGCACGTCCTGTATGGGCCGGCGGCCGTGAAGCAGTACGCGATCTTCAAGGAGCTCGACGGGTTCGAGGCCGCGCCCTTCGAGACGGAGGCCGAGCGACGACACGGGCTTGCGCTTCTCGAGTCCGCTTGCCAGGCCGCCGATGGGTCGTACCTGCTCGGGATCGCGATGGACTATCCCGGTTTCGACTGGAAGCCGGACCTCGCCGGCGTCGCCCTGGTGGCAGAGGGCATGCTCGCGGCGCTGCCTGAGCTGCGGGGCGCCCGGTTCGCGCGGTCGTGGGCCGGCATCCTGCCGTTCACCAGCGACGCGCTGCCGCTCATCGGCCGCGTGCCGGGCCACGACGACCTGATCGTGGCCGCCGGCCACGTGTTCGGCAACGGCGCGGGACCAACCACCGGGAGCATCGTGGCGGACCTGATCTGCGGCGGCGAGCCCGTCATGGACCCAACCCCGTTCCGCCCCGACCGACCCGGTCTCGAGGCCACCCTGGAAGCGAGCGTCTGGTGACGATGGAGGTTTCCGTGGAACGCCGCATCGCGTTCATCAACCCGTTCGGGACCGCAGCCTTCGACGCGATCATCCGCGAGACCCTCGTCCCCTACGCGGCGACGGGGACAGCGGTCGACGTCATCCATCTGGAAGGCGTGCCCGAGAACATCGACTACTACTACCCCAAGCACCTCATGGAGCTGGCCATCTTCGAGAAGGTCCGCCGGCTCGAGGAGGACGGCTACGACGCCGTGGTCGTCGGCTGCTGCTACGACCCGGGCGTCCGGGTCGCGCGGGAGCTCGTGGACATCCCCGTGGTCGGTCCGCTCGAGGCGGCGATGAACCACGCTTCCTACGTCGGGCATCGGTTCTCGATCGTCACCGACCATCGCAAGGCCCTGCCGTGGCTCGAGGACCAGGTCCGGCTGCACGGAGCGCAGAACTGCCGCGGTGTCCGCTGCATCGACTGGTACGTCACCGACATGATCCTGGACACCACGTCGGTGGCGAACGATGCCGCGGCGGCCTGCCTCGAAGCGCTGCGCGAGGATACGTCCGAGGT
>JAXDKY010000138.1:0-11158 GCA_034666885.1 Chloroflexota bacterium | reverse complement strand
CGCGAAACCGGACACCCGCCCGGTGACGTACCCAGAGTGAACCAAACCCAAGCTATGGAGATCACGGGATGCACTCGACCCTTCGACCCCTGTTCCTGGTCCTGGCCAGCGTCGCCCTCGCCGCGGCATGTTCCAGCAGCGGCACCGCGACGACGGCCGCACCATCGGTCGCGGCGCCGGCCACGACGGCGCCGTCAGCCGCCGCCCCGAGCGAGGTGGCCTCTGAGGCCCCGTCGGCGGCGACGGGCAGCGCGACCATCGACCTCTCCACCACCGCGCTCGGCGACATCATCGTCGACAGTGGCGGCAAGACCGTGTACGCCTTCTCGCCTGACTCGGCGGGGACACCCACGTGCTACGACGCGTGCGCGACCAGCTGGCCGCCGCTCCTCGCTGACGCCGGGGCAACCGTGAGCGCCGGCACCGGGCTCGATGCCAGCAAGCTCACGACCGTCGACCGGACGGATGGCACCAAGCAGGTCAAGTACGGCGACTGGCCGCTGTACTACTTCGCTGGCGACGCCGCGGCTGGTGACACCAACGGCCAGGGCGTCGGCACCAAGTGGTACGTCGTGGACGCCACGGGGGCCATGATCAAGTAGCCCGCACGAACTCGGGGAGTGGCGCCCGCCCGACGTTCGCGTCGGGCGGGCGTTCGTTTGCGCGTGGGGGCGTCAGGTGGGCTAGGCTCGGCTCGTCGCGCGCGCCTTCGCGCCGGACTTCGCGCGATCCTTGAGGATCTGCCCGGCCGCGAGCTTGCCCGGTCCACCCGTGACGCAACCGCCCGGGTGCGTGCCGGAACCGCACTGGTAGTAGCCGTCGATCGGCGTACGGTACTGGCTCCAGCCCGGCGCCGGCCGGAAGAAGAACATCTGCGGCGCGAAGAACTCGCCGGCGAAGATGTTGCCCTCGGACAGGCCGACCGTCCGCTCGATGTCGAGCGGCGTGCGGACCTCGCGCTGGAGCACGAGGTTCCCGAACCCCGGGAAGTAGTTCTCGAGCGTTCGCTGGACGGTGTCGCCCAGGTTCTCCTTCTCGGTGTCCCAGTCGCTCTCGCGCAGCTTGTAGGGCGTGTACTGGATGAAGCAGCTCATGACGTGTTTGCCGGGGGGCGCCATGTCGGCATCGATCGTCGACTGGATCGCCATATCGATGTACGGGTTCTGGCTGTACCAGCCGTACTTCGCGTCGTCGTACGCGCGCTCGAGGTAGTCCATCGACGGGCCGATGTTCGTGAAGCCGCGGAAATGGTCGACCTTCTGGCCGAGGGCGGGGAAGTTCGGGATCCCGTCGAGCGCGAAGTTGACCTTGGACGAGGTGCCCTGGACCCGGAAGCGCTGGATGTTCTCGACGAGGTCGTCGGGCAGCTCGCGCGGGTTGACGAGCTCCAGGAACGTGCGCCGTGGGTCGAGCGAGCTGACCACCGTGTCGGCGTAGTACTCCGTCCCGTCCTTGAGGGCGACGCCCGTCGCCTGGCCGTTCTTCGTGATGATGGAATCGACCGGGGACTCCAGGACGATCTCCGCCCCGAACGCCTGCGCCGCCCTGGACAGGACCTGGGTGAAGCCGCCGTTGCCCCGCTTGTGGAAGGCCCACGAGCCGAAGACCCCGTCGTGCTCCCCGAGGTTGTGATACAGGAGCACGAGCCCGGAGCCCTGCGACCGCGGCCCGACCTTGGTCCCGATGATGCTCGAGGACGCGAGGTAGCCCTTGACGAGGTCGTTCTCGAAGTAGTCGTCGAGGAAGTCGGCGGCGCTCCCGGTCAGCAGCCGAACGACGTTCATCAGGACCCGCTTGTCGAGCTTCTTGAAGCGCGACCCGATGCCGGCCAGCGCCAGCAGTTCCTCGGGGTCGTTGCTGAAGATGTCCGGCGGGACCATGTCGAACAGTGGCTTGATGGCCTGGCAGACCATCTCGATGTCGTGGCTGTACTGGTCGTACGCGTCGGCGTCGTGCTTCGAGTGGCGCGCGATCTCCTTGACGTTCTGGCCGTGGTCCTGGCCCAGAAGCAGGTAATCGCCGTTCTCGCCGGGCGCGAACAGGGTCGACATCAGGAGCGGCATGAAGCCGTGCTTCGTCAGCTCGAGGTCGTGGATGATGTCCGGCCGCAGCAGGCTGAGTGCGTAGGAGAACGTCGTGAACCAAAAGCCCGGGCGCAGTTCCTCGGTGATCGCGGCGCCGCCGACGAACTCGCGTCGCTCGATGATCAGGGTCTTGAGGCCGGCCTTGGCGAGGTAGGCGCCGTTGACGAGGCCGTTGTGGCCGCCACCGACCACGATGGCGTCGTAGGTCCGGTCGGCGCGCGAGTTGCGCGCCGTCGATCGGCTGGTCGCGCCGGCCCTGGCGCCGTTGGTCGACTTGGGCGTTTGCTTGGTCGGGATCGTCGTCGTCATGTCAGGCCGTCTTTCGCTCTGGGTTGTACAGCGGCAGCCGCGCGACATTGGCGGCGACCAGCTCGTACTGGTGGTTGACCGTCGTCTCGATATTCACCTTCGACCCGAGCTTGCCGAGGTCGGGGCGGACGCGCGCGATGGCGATGTGGCGCTGGAGCATCGGCGAGTACATGAAGCTCGTGGCGTAGCCGACCCGCTTGTACTCGTCGTCGTACAGCATCCAATCCTCGAGGACCGGGGTGTGGTCCTTCGGCGGGACCAGCCCGGCGTTGTTGTAGACCCGATCGTAGTCCTGCCAGTCGAGGATCAGTCCGCGCATCGCCCAGCGGGAGGTCTTGTCGGCGACCTCGCGCTCGAGCGCCTTGCGCCCGATGAACGGCCGGTCGTCGGCCTTGAGATCCTTGAACATCCAGCCCCAGCCGAGCTCGATCGGGGTGGATCGATGCGCGTCGTTCCAGGCGTAGCGGCTCGAGTCGAAGTCGGCTTCCATCAGGAGCAGGCCCGCCTCGATGCGCAGCATCTCGAGCGCCGCGAGTCCGAATGGGAGGACGCCGTGGCCGTCCATCGAGTCCCACAGCGTGTCCCAGACATGGAGCGCGTCCGGGGTGTCGATCCAGACCTCGTAGCCGAGGTCGCCGCTGTAGCCGGTCCGGCTGACGGTCACGCCCGCGCCACCGATCTCGCCCTTGGCGACGCCGAAGTACGGGATCTTCTCCATCTGCGGGACGAGCTTCTTGAGGAGGTCGCGCGACCGTGGCCCCTGGAGGGCGAGGGTGCCGAGCTCGTCGCTCACGTCCTCGATGGTCACGTCGTGGCGGCCGATCCGATCCTGGAGGTAGGCGAGGTTGGGCTCCGCGCTCGTGAGGAGGTACTCGTCCTTGGCGGTGTGGAGGATGACGCCGTCCTCGATCACGTAGCCGTTGTCGTCCAGCCAGCAGGTGTACTGGGCCTGGCCCGGCGGGCACGTCCGGATGTCGCGGGCGAGGATGCCGGAGAGGAATGCCTCCGCGTCCTTACCGGTGATCCGGTACTTGTAGAGCGGGCTGGAGTCGAACAGGCCGGCCGCATTGCGGACGGCGAAGTACTCCATCTTGTCCGAGACCTGGTACCGATTGGCGGCCAGGGTTCCGGACCAGTGGCTCCAAAGCTGGGTCTCGTTGAGTGCGTTCGTGCGCTCGTGGAAGGGCGATTTGCGGATCATGCCGTGACGGGCCCTCTGCTACGGCCGGTAGTGCGGGGCACGATATCCGTTGTTGGACGTGTGCGCAATATCGTCCTACGCTGCGCCTCATGAAGCGCATGACGCCCGACCAGCGACGCGCGGCGATCGTGGCCGCGGCCCTGGACGTGGCCGTTCGCAAGGGCCTGGCGTCCACCACGGTCCGTGACGTGGCGGCCGAGATGGGGACGTCGTCGGGGCTGATCCACCACTACTTCGACTCGATGGACGACGTGCTCGCCGCGGCGTTCGAGCGGGTGGCGTTGCAGGACCTCGAGTTGTCGGCGCGCCCGATGGCCGAGGCGCTCACCGCGGTCGAGGCGCTAGCGGTCTTCTTCCGAACCTACACCCCGGCCGACAAGGACTGGGCGTTCCAGCTGTGGCTCGATGCCTGGGCCGAGGCGGCTCGCCGGCCGGCGCTCCAGGCCACGTCCCGACGACTCAACCTGGAATGGCAGGGGCTGCTGGAGCGGACGATCAGGCGTGGCGTGGCCGATGGGTCGTTCACGTGCACGGATCCGTCGGCGGCTGCCTGGCGGATCCTGTCCATCCTCGACGGCCTGGCGCTCCAGGTGGTCGCCCACGGGACGACGGTCACGCGCGACCGTGTGGTGGCCTGGTCGACCGGGTACGCCGAGGTTGAATTGCGGTTGGCACCCGGGTCGTTGACGTCACGCTTCTAGGCCCGTGGCGCGATGCCGGGGCGACTCGGGGCCGTCGAGCCCGACTCGGCGCCCAGCAAGGTCTAGGCGCGGACCTCCTGGCGCATGAACAGCACGTACGCGAGGGCGAAGCAGGCGACCATCATCGCCACCAGCCCGACGACCTGCGGCCAGACGAGGATGAAGCTCTGGTCGAGCGACAGCAGGGACGGGATCCGCTGCTGCGCCTGGGCGTAGCCCTCGACCGTGGCCGGTGTCGATACCGAGGTCACCTGCGGGTTCAGTAGCGTCAACGACGCCTCGCGATAGAGCGTATCGGGCAGCAGCCGGCTCAATCCCTCCTGGATGCCGTTGTTGCGCAGCACCTCATCGGCCGAGCCGGTGAGCGGCGCGATGATCCCGCCGACGAGCGAGACGATCAGGCCGCCGAAGAACGTGAACAACAGCCACGCCCCGAAGCCGATCAGCGCCGAGGTCGCCGCTCGCCGCACGGCCACCGACAACAGCATGCCGAAGGCCAACCACAGCGACACGTACACGAACGTGAGCAGCAGCCACAGCACGATGCGCAGGATCTCGTTGGGCTTGGGCACGATGCCGAGGCGGATGATCCCGAACGCGGCGATCGCCCCGACGACCGTGACGAGGACGAGTCCGATGACCGCCAACCCGGCCACGAACTTGCCGTTGACGACGTCGTCGCGGTGGATCGGCTGCGACAGGAGCCGAGGCAACGTGCCCTCGGCTCGCTCGCCGTTGATCGCGTCGAAGGCGAACGCGAGGCCGAGTAGCGGCGCGACGTAGGCCAGGAACCCGGTCACGGACGGCAGGGTGAACTGGCTCCCGACGTCGGGCGCGAGCCAGAACAGCGCGATGAAGATCGCCTGGGCATCGGTGACCTGCGAGGCCACGTCCCGGATCGCCGCGGCGGCGAAGTACAGCGGGATGGCCGCGGCGAGTCCGAGCACGACGACCAGCACGAGGAACCGCGCCGAGAGCAGATGGTCACCGAACTCCTTGGCCGCAACGACCGTCCAGCCGGAGCCCGGCACGGATCGCGTTCGCTGGGCGGGCACGGCACTCATCGGGGATTCTCCTCGGCCGGCGTGTCGGACGGGAGCACGACGGGTTCGACCGGCTCCAGCCAAACCGCTCGGTCCGGCTCGCGCGCGGCCTCCGCGTCCGGCCGCTCGACCGGATGCGCCTGGTCGACTGGCGTCGCCGCCGCGGCGGCCCCGACCGTCTTCGTGCGTCCCGTCCTGGCGGCGTCCCCACGGGCGACCGGCTTCGCCGGCTGTGCCACGGCCCGGCGATAGATGTCCTCGAGCGACGGGAGCACCGCGCGGATCGAGGCGAGGGGCAAGGCCTCGGCTGCCACGACCGCGAGCACGCGCGATCGCACCTCCGAGGGATCGTGACCCGGCGCCACCGTGAGGACCCAGGGTTCCCCCGGTCGGGATCCGTCGTCCACGGCCGCGACGCCGGGCACGGCTCGCAGCGCCGCTCGGGCAGCGGAGTCGTCCGCGCCTTCGGGCAGGTCGAGACCGACTTCGATCTCGCGACGGCCGTCGCCGAATCGGTTGGCCAGCTCTTCCATCGTCCCCTGGCCGATCAACCGGCCGGAGGCGAAGATCCCGATCCGATCGCACACGCTCTGGACCTGGTTCAGGAGGTGGCTCGACAACAGGATGGCCATCCCACGCTCTCGGACCAGCCGGCGCAGCAGGTCGAGCACCTCGCCCACGCCGAGCGGGTCGATGGCGGTCGTCGGCTCGTCGAGGATCAGCACGTCGGGGTCCTTCACGAGCGCGTCGGCGATGCCGAGGCGCTGGAGCATGCCGCGCGAATAGGTCTCGGTCTTGTCGTCGGCTCGGTCGGACAGCCCGACCTGGTCGAGGACCTCGTCGATGGTCGTCTCGCCCAGATCGCGCGCAACGCGGTTCAGCCGGGCCGTATAGCGCAGGTTCTCGCGTCCCGTGAGGTCTCCATAGAAGCCGACCTGGTCGGGCATGTAGCCGACGCGCCGCTTCACTTCCAGCGGCCCACGAGCCGGATCGAGCCCGACCACCCGCGCCGAGCCGCCGGACGGCTCCGTCAGCCCGAGCAGCATGAGGATCGTGGTGGTCTTGCCCGCCCCGTTCTGGCCGAGGAGCCCGAAGATCTCGCCGGCGTGGATGTCGAGGTCGAGATGGTCGACCGCGACGAGGTCGTCATACCGCTTCGTCAGGCCACGCGTCCGGATGCGGATCGTGTCCGACGGAGCATCGATGCCCGTCGGGGCCCCGACCGACCCGGTCGGAGCGGCGGCAAGCCTGCGGCCCGGCCGTCGCTTGGGCGCGATCCGTCCAGGGCTGGTGCTCATCGCCGCCCGTAGGTGCGGAAGACGTAGAAGAGGCCGGCGAGGATCAACACGATCAGCCCCAGGCCGACGAGCGCCCAGATCGGTGAGGTCTCGACCGTGAAGCGGATCTGGGCCGTCCCGGTCGCGCCCGCTTCCGTGGCGGCCGACTTGAAGGTCACCACGTAGTCACCCGCCACCGCCTGGGTCGAGGGGGTGATGGTCGCCGTGATGGTGGCCGTCTGGTTGGGCGGGATCGAGGGGATGGTCTCGGGATCGAACGTCACGGTCCAGTCCGTCGGCGGCGTCGCGGTCAACTTGACTTCGCTGATGGGCGCGGTGCCCGTGTTGGTGATCACGAACGCCTGGGTCGTCGCGGCACCGGCCGAGCCGCTCGCCGACAGCAGGTCGTTCGGCGTCGACAACGTCATCGAGTACGAGCCCGTGACCTCGATCCCGAGGTCCGCCGATGCGGTGCGATCATCGGCGTGCGCCTCGACCTTGATCGGATACGTGCCGGCGGGGGCGTCGCTCGGGGCCGTCGCGGTGACCGTGATGTTCTGGGTGGAACCGGCCGTGACGACCGACGCGGCCGCCTGGTCCGCGCCGGCGAGCGACGCATCGACCGTCCAGCCGTCCGGGCCCGTGGCGGCCGCGGACACGGTGACGTCCTGGGCGGTGTCGTTCTTGAACTCGAGGTTGAAGGTGAACTTCGCGTCCGAGGCCCCGGTGAGGGTCGGCGTCGTCGTCGTCAGGCTGATGTCGCCGGCGGCCGCCGCATTGACCCGGATGGCGATCGGGAGCACGTCCTGCGCTCCCCCGCCGCGGGCCGTGACGCGCAGCGTCGAGGTGCTCGCCGCCGCATCCGCCGGGACGCTGACATCGAGGCGGACCGCGCCGTCCTTGCCCGGGGTGACGGACAGGCTGTCGACGACGAAGCCACCACCGAGGAGGCTCGCGGTCCAGCCGCTGGGAACGCCGCTCAGCTCGAGCGCGACGTTCGCGGATCGGGTGGAGGAGACCGTCAGGTCGAAGCTGACCTTCGTCCCGGGCGCGACCGCCACCGATGGGTAGGGCGTGGTGACCTCGAGGCCACCGTCCGCCGAGACCCCCGGGGTGATGGTCCACAGTGCCAGAGTCGCGATGACAAGCGCGGTCGTGGCACGGACGGGCCGCGCGAACGTCCTCCTCAAGGTGTCCCTCCTGAAATCGTGATGCACGCGTATGCCCGGGTGGGCCGCAGGGAATCTGCCAAGTCCGTCGCGTTGCTGCAACCCAGGTTTGGCCCAGAGACGATTTCGTTTCCTGAATGTCCCCTCGGTGCCACGCGGAGCGTACTCGAATCTCGTCCGGTTACCGGCCGGCCGGTGTCGCGGCCGAAGATCCGGGCCCGCGTATCCTTGGACCGTGAGCCTGTATGCCCTGTCCGGGCCCGGCGGTCCCGGCGACCCCGGCGACCTCATCGCGCCGACGATGGTCGGTGCGTTCGACGGCTGGGTCGATGCGGGCCATGCAGCCACGACCGCGCTCGCCCAGCTCGCGGCGGGCGCCCCGGTCATCGCCACCTTCGACGCCGACGCCCTGTTCGACTATCGCGCTCGCCGGCCGACCCTCCAGATCGTGGACGGCCGGCTGGCCGAGCTCACGTGGCCCGAGCTGCAGATCCGCCACGTCCGGGTCGCGGAGTCCGATCTCCTCGTCCTCGCCGGCCCCGAGCCCGACGATCGCTGGCAGGCCTTCGGCACGGCGGTCGTGGAGATCGCCCACCGACTCGGGGTCGTCGAGTGGATCAGCCTCGGCGCCATCCCGGCGGCCGTGCCGCATACCCGTTCCGTGCCGATCCTCGGGACGACCTCGGAGCCCGGCCGCCTGCGCGGGGACGTTCAGGCGGGGCCGGCCGGGCTG
Organism: Chloroflexota bacterium; assembly: GCA_034666885.1. GTDB lineage: Bacteria > Chloroflexota > Limnocylindria > Limnocylindrales > CSP1-4 > SPCO01. The sequence goes on along the minus strand of JAXDKY010000138.1, from coordinate 2,641 downwards.
CTGCGCGTGCCCGCTGCGGCCGTGAGCGTGCTCGAGATGGGCATGGCCAAGGGCGGCATCCCGGCCGTTGGGTACTTCGCGCAGGTCCCGCATTACATCTCGGGGCCCTATCCCGCGGCCTCCGTGGCGCTGCTCGGCGCCCTCGGGCGACACCTGGGCGTCGAACTGCCGAACGGCGACCTGGAGGACGAGGCGCGCCAGCTGCGGAGCCGCCTCGATACCGCGACGGCCCTAGAGGAATCGACCCGCGACTACGTCGAGCGCCTGGAGGGCATGGTCGACGAGCAGCGCCTGCCGTCGGGCGACGACCTCATCGGCGAGATCGAACGCTTCCTGCGTGAGGGTGGCACCGAGGGGCTCCCGAACTGACGCTCGGACGTACATGACAGGTCCTGTCATATCTGGGGCTATGCTGCGTGCGTGCGCGCGTCGCGTCTCGTCAACCTGCTCCTGCTGCTCCAGAGTCGCGGCGGCCTGACCGCCGCCGAGCTCGCGCGCGAGCTCGAGGTCTCCGTGCGGACGGTACACCGCGACGTCGAAGAACTGAGTGCGGCCGGCGTGCCGATCTTCGCGGAACGCGGGCCCCTCGGCGGGATCCGCCTGGTCGATGGCTACCGCACGCGGCTGACCGGCATGACCGCCGACGAGGCGGAGGCGCTGTTCCTCGCCGGCCTCCCAGGGCCGGCGGCGCAACTGGGTCTTGGCACGGTGGTCGCCGCGGCACAGCTCAAGGTCATGGCGGCCCTGCCGCCTGAGCTGCGATCGCGGGCCTCGCGCATCGTCGAGCGCTTCCACCTCGACGCGGCCGGGTGGTTCCAGGCGCAGGAGGCCGTCCCGCATCTCGCTACCCTGTCCGCGGCCGTCTGGGACGCGCGAGCGGTCCGCATCCTGTACGAGCGCGGCGATGACCCGGTCGAACGCACGGTCGGGCCGCTCGGCATCGTCCTCAAGGGCGGGGTCTGGTACGTCATCGGGGCCACCGATGGCCAGATCCGAACGTATCGAGCGTCCCGGGTCATCGAAGCGAGGCTCACCGACGAGCACGTCGATCGACCCGCAGGCTTCGATCTTGCGGCGTACTGGACGGAGTCGAGCGCCGCTTACGAGCGCGACGCCCCGACCGTCGAGGTCGTCGTCCGGATCGCCGCCGACGAGGCCTGGCGGATCGCCGATGTGTACGGACGGGCCACGCTCGAGGCCGCCGAGCGGCTTGAGGAGCCCGATCCCGATGGCTGGCTGCGGTTACGCCTTCGCGTCAGCTGGCCGGACGAGGTCGCGACCCGGATGCTGGCCGTTGGTCCGAGCCTCGAGGTACTCGAACCGGCCGACGTCCGCGAGCGAGTGATCGCGATCGCCGGCCGGGTCGTTGCGCGCTACCGCGAGAGCGCGCCGGTCGAGACTGGCCGCTGAGGTGCGTTGATCGGTCGCGCGGCGGGTGCGGCCGGCGCCGCTACCTCGTTGGTGGACATGAGCCGCCGGCGGCGCGTTTCCGTCGCGATGGCTCGATCCCGGTCGGCCTGGATGGTGCGGGCGAGTTCGATCAAGTCCATGAGCGAAGTCTCCCACGCATACCTGCCAGTTCTCGTCATGTATACGCCCCGAGAAACCGCTTGACCGCTCGTTGTCCCCAAACATCGAGCGGTCAGCGGTGATTCGGTTGTTCTTCAGTTGTCGGCCCGTTCGGACCACCGTGCGGCAAGGATTGCCGGCTCCGCCGCCGCCCGGCATCCCGCCGGAGGGTCGACGCGCCGCCGGTCGTAGGTCTCGTTGTGACGGCGGTCCGTTTCGTGCTGAAGACACCGTAGGCCGCGGACGCGCGGCGACCACTCGGCATGCGTCATGAACTCGACATGGACATCCGTCCATATCGATAAGGAACGGCACTAACGAGCCGTAGACTTGGGCGCATGTTCGGGTCGATCGAAGGCGACGTCGTGGGCGCGAGCCGCGCCGAGCGCTTCCGGGCCGCCGAGCGACGGATCGGGCGGGTCACGCACGCGCTCGATGAGCTCGTCGCCGTCCCCGGCACCTCGATCAAGGTCGGGCTGGACCCGGTCATCGGCCTCATCCCGGTCGTGGGCGATGCCGTCGCCGCCGTCGTCGGGGTCTGGGTCATCGGCGAAGCGGCCCGGTTCGGGATCCCCCGCCTGGTCCTCGGCCGCATGGCCGTCAACCTGATCGTCGACCTGGCCATCGGTGCGATCCCGCTCCTCGGTGACCTCTTCGACTTCGCGTTCCGGTCGAACTCCGCCAACCTCGAGCTGTTCCGGCGGCACGCGCTCGATCCGGCCGCCTCGACCCGCGGCGAGCAGGCGTTCTTCGCGGGGCTGCTCCTGCTGCTGGTCGGGCTCGCCTGGCTGCTGCTGCTCGCAATCGGGGCCGTCTGGCAATTCCTGACGACGACGGCGATCTGAGGCGGACTGGCCCTAGCCCGTCGAGGCGATCCGCGGCACGCCGGAGTTCGCGACCTTCTGCTCGAAGCGCGTGGCCGCGGCGTCCAACGAGGCGAGATGGTCCGCCAGCCTGCGACGCGCCTCCTCGGCCGCGGCGTCGAGGCCCTGGAGCTCGAAGATGCGCCAGTGGCGCAGGATCGGCATCAGGACCTCGTCGTGGTGGACGCGCAGGTCGTAGATGCCGGCCT
>JAXDKY010000137.1:0-3121 GCA_034666885.1 Chloroflexota bacterium | reverse complement strand
CCCGCGCTGGCGGTCAGGCTACCGTCCAGCGACTCCCGAGGTGCAGACATCGCGAGCGCGCCCGGGCACCGTAAAATCCGTGGATGAAGAAGATCGGTTTCCTCTCGTTCGGGCACTGGTCGGACTCGCCCTACTCGCAGGTGCGCTCGGCGTCGGACGCGCTGATCCAGTCGATCGAGCTCGCCGAGGCCGTCGAGGACCTGGGCGCGGACGGAGCCTACTTCCGGGTCCACCACTTCGCCCAGCAGCTGGCGTCGCCGTTCCCGCTCCTGGCGGCGATCGGCGCCAGGACCAAGCGCATCGAGATCGGGACGGCCGTCATCGACATGCGCTACGAGAACCCGCTCTATATGGTCGAGGACGCCGGGGCCGCCGACCTCATCTCGGGGGGTCGCCTCCAGCTCGGGATCAGCCGCGGCTCGCCGGAGCAGGTCATCGATGGCTTCCGGCACTTCGGCTACGCGCCACCCGAGGGCAATACCGACGCCGACATGGCCCGCCAGCACACGGAGGTCTTCCTGCAGGCCCTGTCCGGGGCCGGGTTCGCCGAGCCGAACCCGTCGCCGATGTTCCCGAACCCGCCCGGGTTGCTTCGCCCGGAGCCGTATTCGCCCGGCCTTCGCGACCGCATCTGGTGGGGCGCCGGATCGCGCGCGACCGCCGAATGGACGGGACAGCAGGGGATGAACCTGATGTCGTCGACGCTGCTGACCGAGGACGCCGGCGTGCCGTTCCACGAGCTCCAGGCCGAGCAGATCCGGCTGTTCCGTGCGGCGTGGGTCGCGGCTGGGCACCAGCGCGAGCCGCGGGTGTCGGTCAGTCGCAGCATCTTCGCCCTGGTCGACGATCGGGACCGCGCCTACTTCGGGCGCGGCAACCAGGAGGCCGACCAGGTCGGGTACCTCGATGCGCAGACGAAGGCGATCTTCGGCCGCTCCTACGCCGCGGAGCCCGATGTGCTCGTCAAGGAGCTAGCCTCGGACACGGCGATTCAGGCGGCCGACACGCTGCTGCTGACCGTCCCGAACCAGCTCGGCGTCGAGTACAACGCCCACGCCATCGAGAGCATCCTCAGGTTCGTGGCCCCGGAGCTCGGCTGGCGCTAGCGGTCGTCGGTCGACCGTCGGGGCTTGACAATCCCCCGGGTCGGAGCGTCACGATGCGCCGATGGCCGACGTGACCCGACCGATCCGCGACGCGAGCGCCGAGCTGGACGGAGACCTGCCGGGCCTTCGGGCGATCGCCGCGCCGCGCAAGCTCGCCGAGGACGCGGCCGAGATCCTCCGGGAGCAGATCCTGACGGGCAACCTCCGCAACGGCACCCACCTGGTCGAGGCGAAGCTCGCCGCCCGGCTGGCCGTCAGTCGCGGCACGATCCGCGAGGCGCTCAAGATGCTCGCGGCCGATGGCCTGGTGGACGAAGAGGCTCGGCGCGGCGCCTTCGTGGTGACGCTCGACCGCGACGATGTCCGCGAGATCTATGACCTGCGGGCCGCGATCGAGGGACGGGCCGCCTACCTGCTAGCGGCGTCTGACGATCTGGCGGCATTCGATGGCTTGACTCGCGCACTCGACGCGCTGTTGGCAGGCGCCCGCGACGGCGATCGGCGGGCGATCCGGCAGCTCGACCTGGCATTCCACGAGGAGGTCTGCCGGGCGAGCGGCAACGACCGCCTGCTCGACGTCTTCCATCGGTACGTGCCGGCGTTGCACACGCTGCTTGCCTACGACGAGCTCGTCTACGCATCGATCGACGCGATCGTGGACCAGCATCGCGCGATCTACGACGCGATCCGATCCGGCGTGCCGACCGCGGCTGCCGAAGCCGTGGCCGCGCACTGCGAGGAGGCTCGCGACCAGGTGGCCGCGCACTTCGAGGCGTCGCCGAGCGTCTAGGGCGACGACCCGGCGAGCAGCGTCCGATGGACGGTCGGTCCGGCCGCGGCGATGCCGCGACCATGGGCGAGATCGGCGAGATCCAGCCATGGACCGCCGCTCGCATCGGTGACTCGTGCACCGGCCTCGAGGGCGATCAGGCCACCGGCCGCGATGTCGACCGCCTGGAGCCCGTGGACCTGCAGCACGCCATCCAGGCGACCGGCCGCGAGCCACGCCAGGCTGAGCGCGGTGCTGCCGAAGCTTCGGGCGACACGCACAAGGGGACGCAGGCCCTCGATGCGCGAACGGGCAGCTGGGTCGTCCGGATCACCAGGATCCAGGCTGATGACCGCGTCGCCCGCGTCAGCCAGCCGTCGGAGTCGGAGGCGGCGCGCTCGGCGCAGGGGAGCCCCGGAGACCCCGGACACCCCGGTCACCGACTCCGCGCCGGCGCCCCGGACGGCTCGGAACGTCTCGTGATGGACCGGGTCGTACACGACCCCAAGGATCACCTGCGAGTCGACCGCGAGGGCGATGCTGATCGAGAAGAACGGGATCCCCGACGCGAACATGACCGTCCCGTCGATCGGGTCGACGATCCAGGTGCGTTGCGGGCCGCGGCGGCCGCGGCCGAGGCGCGGTCGATGCTCCTCGCCGACGAATCCATCATCCGGGAAGGCGGCCCGCAGCCGGCGAGCGATCAATCGCTCGGACCGCGCGTCGAGCGCGGTGACCACGTCATGTGCGCCGTTCCGGCGGCGTCTCCCGGGCCCGGCCGCTCCGCCACCTGGCCCCGCGAAGGCCTCAAGGAGCAGTCTGCCCGCCTCCTCGGCGGCCTCCTCGGCGGCGGCCTGCTCGATGGTCATCCGTGACTCGGTCGACCGTTGACAGTCGCCAACCACGTTCAGTAGCGTAGCGCATCTCGGAGCCACCGACGCGATGCCGGAGGGCGATATGGGCGACAACCGCGACCATGCTGCCGGGCCGCCCGCGTGCCCGGCTGGCGCATGACCGCTCTGCAGCCATCGGCCGTCGGCCCACGCCCCATCCGACAGCGTCGCTGGACCCGGCGCACGCGACGCGACCTGCTGACCGGTCTGCTGTTCATCTCGCCCTGGATCCTGGGCTTCCTGGGCTTCTACCTGTATCCGGCCGTGGCCTCGCTCTACTACAGCTTCACCGACTTCCGGATCCTCCAGGACCCGGACTGGATCGGGCTCCAGAACTACCAGCGGATGCTCGC
>JAXDKY010000136.1:0-4524 GCA_034666885.1 Chloroflexota bacterium | reverse complement strand
TCGCGGCCCCCGGAACGCGATCCACGCCCGAGGTCCGCTTCGGCCCCGACGGCCTCGTGCCCGCCGTCGTCCAGGATGCCGCCGACGGCCGCGTCCTGATGCTGGCCTACATGGACGCCGAGGCGCTAGCGGCCACGCTCGAGGCGGGCGAGGTCCACTTCCACTCCCGCTCGCGCGGAACGCTGTGGCGCAAGGGCGAGACGAGCGGCAACGTCCTTCGGCTCGTCGACCTGTCGGTCGACTGCGACGGCGACGCCCTGCTCGTGACCGCCGATCCCGTCGGCCCCACCTGCCACCGCGGCACGCGGTCCTGCTTCGACACCGAGGGCGCGCCCGCCGAACGGGCTTCGCAGGGGTTCGCCTGGCTCGAGACGCTCTGGTCGACGATCGCCGCCCGAGCCACCGACCGACCGGCCGGCTCCTACACGACGAGCCTCCTTGACGGCGGCGTCGACGTAGCCGGCCGCAAGGTCACCGAGGAAGCCACCGAACTGCTGCTCGCCGCGAAGGACGACGCGACCGCCTCGACGTCCGTGACCCGAGAGGCGCTCGCCGGCGAGGCCGCGGACCTCGTCTACCACGCGCTCGTGCTCCTGGCCGAACGGGACCTGCCGCCGGCCGCGGTCATCGAGACGCTGCGCAGCCGCCACGCCCCCTAGACGGTCATTCGACCGCGGGCTCGCCTCCAGCCCGCTGGGTCACTCAGCCCGCTCGGCGCCCGATCTCCCGCCGGCGCTTGCCGATCCTGACCTCCAGCCACTCCCCGGCGATCGGCTGCGGGACGTGGGCCGGGTCCGAGACCCGCTCCCCGTTGATCGTGACCCCGCCACCGGTGATCGCGCGCCGAGCCTCACCCTTCGAGGCAAAGATGCCGGCCTCCGCGAGGAGCGTCGCCGTCCCGGCCGCCAGGCTCGCGGGATCGAACGTGAACCCGCCCGTGGATGCGTACAGCGACTGAAGGACCTCCGGGTCCTCGATCGACCCGCCTGAGAACATGGCCTCCGAATCGCGGATCGCGTCCACGGCCACGGCCTCGCCGTGGGTCCTCGCCGTGATATCGCGAGCCAGGGCCCGCTGGGCGGCTCGGCTCTCCGGTCGGGCGGCGGCCTCGGCCTCGAGCGCCTCGATCTCCTCGCGGCCCAGTTCCGTGAACCAGCGCAGGTACGTGCCCACATCCCGGTCGTCCGTGTTCAACCAGTACTGATAGAAGGCGTACGGCGTGGTCCGCCGCGCATCGAGCCAGACCGTGTCACCGGACTCGCTCTTGCCGAACTTCGTGCCGGACGGGGACAGCAGCAGCTTGTAGGCGAGGCCATGCGCCGGATGCGCCTCCTCCCCTGCCCCGCTGGTCCGCCGGATGAGCTCGAGGCCGGCCGTGATGTTGCCCCACTGGTCGGCGCCGCCCATCTGCAGCTCGACGCCCATCTCTCGATGCATATGCGCGAAGTCGTACGCCTGCAGCAGCATGTAGCTGAACTCGGTGAACGACAGGCCCCGCTCCAGCCGCGCCTGGACGGAGTCCTTCGCGAGCATGTACGGGATCGTGAAGTGCTTGCCGGTGTCGCGCAGGAAGTCGATCAGCGAGAGCGCACCGAGCCAATCGACATTGTTGGCCATCAGCGCCCCACCGACCCCCGGCGTGAAGTCGAGGAACCGCTCCAGCTGCGCCCGCAACGCCACCGCGTTCGCCTCGAGCGTCTCACGGTCCAACAGGTTCCGCTCCGACGACCGACCCGAGGGATCGCCGATCATGCCGGTCCCGCCACCGACCAGCGCCACCGGGCGACCGCCGTGCCGCTGCAGCCGGAGCAGCCCGAAGATCGGAACGAGGTGCCCGACGTGGAGCGAATCGGCCGACGGGTCGAAGCCGATGTACCCCGCGATCGGCTCACCGGTCGCCAGTCGTGCCGGCAGGCCCGGGGTCGTGTCGTGCAGGATGCCGCGCCACTCGAGCTCCTCGAGCAGGCCCGTGCCCGCCTCTTTGCCGGCGGCTACCGAGGCCCGCGCCGTCACAGGGTCACGGCCCAGGTCGTCCCTGACCGGGAGCTTCCGTACGAACGTTCGTTCACGGACCCTATGCTATCGTGCGGACTTAGATGCAGACCACCCTCGCGCGGCGGCAGCGTCACAGACGCGCCACGGGTCGCCGGCCGACAGGGCGTGGCGGTTCCACCCTCCGTCGCATCCTCATCGCCATCCCCCTCATCATCCTCCTCGTCGGCGTGCTGCTGGCCGGGGCGGGTGCGCTGTTCACGGTCGCCGCGTACAACTACTACGCGTCGGGCCTGCCCGACCCCAAGTCCCAGCTGACCAATCTCGATTTCGAGCAACAGACGATCGTCACCGATCGGACTGGCAAGGTCGAGCTCGCCAGGCTCGGGACGTTGCGCCGGGAGCTCGTGACCTTCGACCAGATCCCGGGCGAAGTGCTCGACGCGACGACCGCGATCGAGGACAAGGATTTCTGGATCAACGCGGGCTTCGATCCCCTGGGTATCGTCAGCGCCGGCCTCGACACCATCTCCGGCCGTCCGCGTGGCGCTTCGACGATCACCCAGCAGCTCGTGCGCAACCGACTACTGCCGCAGACCGCGTTCGATGACACGACCTACGAACGCAAGATCCGCGAGATCATCCAGTCCGTCCGACTCACCGAGGCCTACCCAGGTGAAAAGGGCAAGCAGGAGATCATCACCGCCTACCTCAACAACAACTTCTACGGCAACTCGACCTACGGGGTGAAGGCCGCGGCCAAGGGCTATTTCGGCAAGAAGCTCGAGGACCTGACGCTCGCCGAGGACGCCGTCCTCGCCGCGATCCCGCAGTCGCCGACGCGGTTCGACCTGGTGCGCAACGCCGCCGAGGTCTGCATGGACCCGGTCGACCCGAACGCGGCCGCAACGGCGGACGCCGAGTGCAAGGACATCCAGTTGGTCGTCCCCGACACGAGCGAGATCGTGCAGCGGCGCAACTACATCCTGGACCTGATGCGCACGCGTAGCCCGCTGACCGGCAAGCAGCACACGCCGGCGGAGTACGAGGCCGCGAAGCTCGAGCCGGTGATCATCAAGCAGCAGGTGTCCGCTACGTGGCGGGCGCCGCATTTCGTGTGGCAGGTCCGCCAGGCGCTGGTCGGCATCGTCTGCCCCGACCATCCCAATGACTGCACCGAGGTCGATACCGGTGGCTACCGCGTGACGACCACCCTCGACTGGGAGATGCAGAAGACCACCGAGAAGTGGGTCTACGTCGCGGCTCGCGCCCCGCAGTCGAGTGACCCGCGGGCCATCCTCCGGGCCAAGAAGATCCCCCAGAAGGAATGGAGCTGGATCCTCGGCCTGCGCGGCAGCAACATCCACAACGCGGCCGCCGCGATCATCGATTACCGCACCGGCGAGGTCCTGTCCTATGCGGGCAGCGCCAGCTACACCTCCAAGGGCACGAAGAAGTTCCAGCCGCAGTTCGACGTCCTGAGCGACGGCTGGCGCCAGCCCGGATCGTCCATCAAGCCGATCGACTACGCCATCGGTATCGACGACGAGACCATCACCGCCAGCACGATGTTCATGGACGTCACGACCGACTTCGGCCGCGGCTTCGTCCCGACCCAGGCCGACCACAAGGAACGCGGCCCGGTCCGCCTCCGCAGCGCCCTCCAGTTCTCCCTGAACATCCCCGCCATCAAAGCGACCATCATCCAGGGCCTCGACCACACGTTCGATCGGTCCAAGGACTTCGGACTGACCTACCCGAGCACTGCCGCACCGGTGCTGTCGATGGGCATCGGCACCCTCGAGACGCACCCGATCGACATGGTCAGCGCCTACGGCACGATCGCCAACGGCGGTGTCCGCATGCCGCGCCAGATGATCACCAAGGTCGTCGACGCGAGCGGCAAGCAGATCTGGCCGCTCGACGACAAGAAGTCGGACGGGGTCGAGGTCATCAGCCCGCAGGCGGCCTACATCATCACGGACATCCTCGCGGGCAACACCGAGAAGAGCGTCAATCCGTACTGGGGCAAGTTCGCGATCTATCGCGGCGGCACCCGACGCCCGGCGGCCTACAAGACCGGTACGACGAGCGACAACCGCGACGTGCACGCCTACGGCTTCCTGGCCCCACCGAAGGATCCCAAGAAGCCGGCGCTCGTGGCCGGGATCTGGATGGGCAACAGCAACAACGCGCCGAACAAGGGCAGCCTGTCGCTCGATTCCTCGGCGCCCCTGTGGTCGGCCCTGCTCGAGGAAGTCAGCCAGAAGCAGCCGATCGCCAGCTTCAAGCCGCCGGCAGGCCTCAAGACCGCAACCGTGGACGCGTTCACGGGGCTGCGGCCCGGTCCGTTCACGACCAAGACCGTGAAGGAGCTCTTCCTGCCGGGAACCGTCCCGACGGCGCGCGAGACCATCCGGGTGTCGGTCGCCATCGACGAGGCATCCGGCCTGTTGTGGCAGGAGGGCTGCGTCGGGCCGAAGGTCCAGAAGGGCTTCTTCGATCTGCGCGACGTCGAGAGCAACTTCAAGA
>JAXDKY010000135.1:0-4022 GCA_034666885.1 Chloroflexota bacterium | reverse complement strand
GACGGTCTCGCCATCCCAGTCGACCCCATCGGGGTACTGGAGGAAGCCGAGCGCCGTCCGTCGGACGAGCGCCCGGGCCTGGTCGGTGCCATGGGGGATGGCGACGCCTTCCCCCATGTACGTGGAGATCTGGGTCTCACGATCCAGGATGGCGGCGGCGTAGCCATCGTCCACGACGCCGAGCTGCTCGAGGAGCGCCCCCGACTGGCGCAGTGCATCCCACTTGTCGTCGGCATGCTGCGCCAGTCGGACGGCCTCTCGAACGAGGACACCGGTCGCGGGCGGTGGCGTGGAGGACTCAGCCGCCAAGGACGCCACCGTCCCGGATGGCCGACTCGACCCGGTCGAAGGCCGGATCGCCCATGAAGAGCTGGAACGGCACGACGACGGCACCAGGGGCCATCCCCTGCGCTCGCTGGGCGAGGCTCGCGTGCGTGACCACCACCTGGGTGTCAGCGGGGATCGAGTTGACGGCGAGGTGATCCACCGCGACGTCGTACTTCTTCAACCGCTGGCGCATCTGGCTGGCGACCATGACGCTGCTGCCCATCCCGGCATCGCAGGCGATGACGACCTTGGTGATGTCCTTGCCGTTGATCTCTGGCATCCCGATCAGACTCCCGTCGGCGTGAGGCCCGGGCTGGCGGTCGCTTCCGCTGGCGCCGCTTCAGTATCGGGCTGTTCCGCGCGGCCGAAGCCCAGCAGCATGGAGGCGACCGCGAACGACACACCACAGGCTACCGCGATGGCGAGGAGCACACCGATGTATCCGTCCTTCGGCGTCACCGCCATGTAGGCGAAGATGCTGCCGGGGGAGGGAGTGGCGACGAGCCCCGAACCGGTCACGACGGCGGTTGCGACGCCGGATGCGCCGCCCGCGATGGCCGCGATGATCAGCCGCGGGTTGGCGAGCACGTACGGGAAGTAGATCTCGTGGATGCCGCCGAAGAAGTGGATGATGATCGCCCCCGGGGCACTCGGTCGCAGGGCACGCGGACCGAAGAACCAGACGGCCAGGAGGATCCCCAGGCCCGGGCCCGGGTTCGTTTCGATCATGAACAGGATGGACTTGCCGTGCTCCAGCGCCTGGGCGACGCCGAGTGGCCCGAGCACGCCGTGGTTGATGGCGTTGTTGAGGAAGAGCACCTTCGCGGGCTCCACGATGATCGATACCAGTGGCAGCAGGCCGGCGTTGACGAGGGCGTCCACGCCACTGCCCGCCCACTTGGCGAGGTTCTCGACGATCGGACCGATAGCCAGGAGGCCGAGGATCGCCATCGCGACGCCGAGGATCCCGGCGCTGAAGTTGTCGACCAGCATCTCGAACCCGGCGCGGGTCCGCTGCTGGATGACCCCGTCGATCTGCTTGAGGATGTACGCCGCCGTCGGCCCGATGATCATCGCGCCGAGGAACATCGGGATGTCGGTGCCGACCACGACGCCCATCGTCGCCACGGCGCCGACGACCGCGCCGCGCTGGCCGTGGACGATGCGGCCGCCCGTGTAGCCGATCAGGACGGGGAGCAGGGTCAGGATCATCGGCCCGACGAGCTTGCCGAGCTGCTCGTTCGGCAGCCAGCCGGTCGGGATGAACAGGGCCGTGATCAGGCCCCAGGCGATGAACGCCGAGATGTTCGGCATGATCATGCCCGCAAGGAAGCCGCCGACTCGCTGGATCCTGGCTTGCATGCCAGGCCCTTCGCGGTGTTTGAGATCTGCTGTGGTGGTAGCGGTCACTGGGATCCCTCCTCAATTTCGATCGAGACGGTTGTCTCCGCGGTCATTCCCCGAGCGGCGGGCGTCAGGGCGGCATGGCGAGCAGGTCTCCCCGCTGGATGTCGTGACGCTCCAGTCGAACGGCCGACCGGTCGATGTCGGCGGGCGACGGCATGCCGGAACCGGGTTGCCGGGCGGCGGCGGCGCCCCATGCCAGGGCCTCGACGAGGGCATCGGAGCCCTTGCCGCCACCGGCCAGGAAACCGGCCAACATGGCGTCGCCGGCACCGACCGTGCTGACCGTGGCGACCGGCGCGGTGCGACCGTGGACCGCCCCGTCATCGTCGACGAGGACGGCGCCCTCGGCACCGAGGCTCGCCAGGACGGTCCGGGCGCCGCGGTCGCGCAGCTCGCCGGCGGCCGCGACGACGTCCGAGATCGTGAGCAGCCGCCGGCCAACGGCTTCGGCGAGCTCGTCGCGATTGGGCTTGACCAGGGTCGGGCAGGCGGGCAGGACGGCCTCCAGCGCCGGGCCGCTCGTATCGATGGCGACGTTGGTTCCCGAGCCGGCCAGCAGGTTGACCAGGTCGGCGTAGACGTCGGTGGGTGTCCCCGGCGGAAGGCTGCCGCTGGCGACGAGCCAATCGGCCGAGGCGACCGCCTGCTGCACAGCGCTGAAGACGGCGGCGAGCTCGTCCGCGCTCAGCTCGGCGCCCGGTTCGTTGATCTTCGTCGTGGTCCCGTCGGGCTCGACGACGGTGATGTTCGAGCGGATCGCTCCCCGGATCGGGACGGCGACGATCTCGATCCCGGTGTCGCGCAGGAGCGTCACGAGGTGGTCGCCCTCCGCTCCGCCAAGCGTGATCACGGCACGCGTCTGGCGCCCGTGGGCGGCCAGCGCACGAGACACGTTGATGCCCTTGCCGCCCGGGTCGACCCGCCCGCCGAGCGCCCGCATGACCTCGCCGCGGGCGAGCGTCTCGACCTCGACCGTGCGGTCGACACTCGGGTTGAGGGTCAGCGTGACGATCATGCGAGCAGGACCTTCAGGCCCCCGGAGCGCAGCTCGCCGGCGACCTGCGAGTCGAGCCCCGTGTCGGTGATCAAGGTGTCGATCTCGTCGAGCGCGGCGAACCGGGATAGGTGGTCCTGCCCGACCTTCGTGTGGTCGGCCAGCACGACGGAGCGCCGGGCGGCCCGGATCATCGCTCGCTTGACGGCGGACTCGGTCGTGTCCGGCGTGGTCAACCCGCGCTCCACGCTGATGCCGTTCGTGCCGATGAAGGCGACATCGACGTAGCTGTCGGCGAGCGCCTGCACGGCCCACGTGTCGACCGCCGCCTGGGTCCGGCCACGGACGCGGCCACCCAGGATCAGGACGGTGATGTTCGGCCGGACCGACAGCGACATCGCGATCGGCAGGGCGTTGGTCAGCACGACGAGCTCGCGGTCCGACGGCAGCGCCTCGGCAAGCCGCGCGGTCGTGGTCCCGGCATCCAGCAGGATCGAACCCTCATCGGGGAGCTCGCTGAGCGCGAGCCGTGCGATCCGCTCCTTCTCGGCCGTGAAGACGCTGTTGCGCGCGGCCAGGGCGGGCTCGAATCCCAGGCGTTCGATCGGGATGGCACCGCCGTGGACGCGGCGGAGGAGGGCGTGGCGCTCGAGCGTCGTCAGGTCGCGCCGCACCGTCTCAGTCGTCACGCCCAGCTCCTCGGCCAGGGCCGCGACTTCGACCCGACCTCCGGCCCGGGCACGCGCGACGATCCATTGCTGGCGCTCCTCGGCGTACATGTTGGCCAGGTTGTCTCTCATCTGCGTTTGCCTTTATATATGTGTGTTTAAGTGGTGTCAAGACCTTGTCGGCGATCGCTGGGTGCGACACCATGAGCACGAAAGAAGGAGGCCCCGAGTGAGCGACCCGGACATCTTTGGCTACATCAACGAGCTTTCTGCTGAAGAGGAGCGGCTCTACGCCGAGGCGAGCGACGGCTCCGGCCTGAGCACCGCGGCCAGCACCCGCCTCGAGGCGATCAAGGTCGAGCTCGACCGCTGCTACGACCTGCTCCATCAGCGAGAAGCGCGTCGAGCTGCCGGGCTCCCCGCGGACGAGGCGGAATTACGGCCCGCGGACGTCGTCGAGCGCTATCAGCAGTAGCGCCCATCACGATGTCCCAGGAGGGACGAACGCCTGATACCGGCTCGGACTCCGAGCAACGCGTCGCGGTCATCACGGCGCTGGTCGCGAACGTGGCAGTCGCCCTCGCCAAGCTCGGCGCGTTCGCCGTCACCCGGTCGTCGGCGATGCT
>JAXDKY010000134.1:0-3315 GCA_034666885.1 Chloroflexota bacterium | reverse complement strand
GTGCAGGCCGTGCTGTTCCAGGTCGAAGGCAAGCCCGTGGCGACCTTCGGTAGCGAAGGCATCGCCCTCGGCGGTCCGCAGAGCCGCTTCGACTACGAGCAGCTGCTCCCCGACATCTTCGTGGACCGGCCGGCCTTCGGGGCCGCGATCGGCAACCCGGCCCGCGTCAACGGCAATGCCAACGTGTTCGAGGCGACCTTCCGGATCGCGATCCTCGATGGATCCGGGAAGGCCTTGGTCGACACGCAGGCGATGGCGACGTGCGGCTCAGGGTGCCGGGGGACCTTCGACGCGACCCTGCGCTACGACCTGGCCCGGGCGCAATGGGGGACGCTGCGCGTCTACTTCGGCTCCGCCAAGGACGGCTCGCCGCAGTCCGTTCGCGACTATCCGGTCTGGCTGACCTCGCCATAGGGGCCCTTCCGGCCCGTGCTGTATCATCCGCAGGCTCTGTCAAACGAGCACCCTCGGTCGGGGCGTGGCGCAGCTTGGTAGCGCGCATCGTTCGGGACGATGAGGTCGGAGGTTCAAATCCTCTCGCCCCGACCAATCGGCGAAATTCCATGCCCCACTTCTGACGCGAAGTGGGGCATTTCCGCGTCCTCGGCGATCGATCGTCGCTGCCGACCGAGGGTTCGGCCTTATTTGGCCCCAGCTTCGGGGGCAGTGAGGCCGGCGTCGGATCGCATCCGACGCTCCAGGTCCCGGGTGAGTCGGATCAGCGTCGCTCGGTCGGCCGGCGCCAGCGTCTCGAAGAGGTGTCCGATCGCGGCCTGATGCTCCACGGATCGATGCACCGCGCCGTCGGCGGAATCGGTCAACTCGATGACCGTCGCCCGGCGGTCGGTCGGGTGCGGCCGCCGTCGGACCAACCCATCGCCTTCGAGGCCATCCACGAGCGTCGTGACGTTGCGTGGCGTGACGTCGAGTGCGGACGCGAGATCCGCCATCCGCTGCGGTCCGTCGTCGTGCAGCGCGCAGAGCAGCCGCATGCGCGAGTAGCTCAGGGCGTCGCCGACCAGCGCTCGTATCCAGCGCCGGTATGCGGAGGCGAAGTCGGCCATGGCGTCGGCCACATCCGCCCCGCCGGCCATCGTGGCCTCGGTCCGTTCCGAATAGGATAGTGTAGACATTCAGTATCTCGTGTGTGATGATGCGACCTCACAGTATCCTACTCGAGGCTCGTTCGAATTGAACATGAAAAAGGCCCTGGTCGCCGACGAGGCGATCGCGCCGCCATTCACGGCCGCTGCAACTACCGAGCGCATCGATCGCGTGGCCGAGGCCCTCGGTCGCCACAACATCGAGGCGATCGTCGTTGACACGGGAGCGGAGGCCCGGGAGCGGGTGCTGGGGATGGTTCCGCAGGGCGCCGAGGTCCACTGGGGCACCTCGCGGACGCTGGAGGAGATCGGGCTCACCCCGGAGCTGCTTGCGGAGGGTCGGTATGACGCCCTCCGCCCGAAGTACCTCCCGATGGATCGGGCGACCCAGGGACGCGAGATCCGCAAGCTCGTCGCCGCCCCCGACTTCATGCTTGGCAGCGTCCAGGCGATCACCGATGACGGTGCCTTGGTGGTGGTGTCCTACTCGGCCAGCCAGATCGGTCCGTATGCCAGCGGTGCCGGGCGAGTCATCCTCGTTGTCGGCAGCCAGAAGATCGTGGCCGATCTCGACGAGGGGATGCGCCGCGCCCGGGAGCACGTCGTGCCATACGAGGACGCGTCCCTTCGGAAACGGATCGGTGTTCCGACGAAGCTCGCCAAGCTCCTCGTCATCTACGAGGAGCCCAGTCCCGGGCGGATGACCGTGGTCCTGGTGCGTGAGCCGGTCGGCGTCTGAACCTCGTGTTCGGTTTCATCGCGCTGATCGCCGCCTAGGGCCGCCTCGTCCTGGTCCGGATCAACCGGCGACGGTGACCGCGGGCGCTTGGCGCTGACGCTCGGTGCCCCGTTATGCGACTGCAATGTTCCGACGGCTATCTTCCGGGCGTTGGTATCCCACGAGACCGATCCAGGTGGGGCGTGCGTCCGCTGTTGATCGTGAACCCGCGCAGCGATGTTCGATTCGTACAACTCGTCGCGGAGCTCACCGCCGAAGCGACGATCGACCTGGCGGATCTGCAATCCCGGCTGCGTGCCGAATATCCGGATGCCATCGTGCGGCGACGCGAGCTGAGCTCGGAATCAACCGAGATGTGGTATGTCTATCGCGACGGACGTTGGTCGCCAGACTGACCGTGTGCAGAGAGGGGCACCATGCCGGACGATCTGCAGAGCGACATCCACGCGACGGCGGAGGACATCGCCGCCGATTCCGAAGTCCTCAGGGACATCGAGACCGAGAAGGCCACGATCGACCCACTGGATCCGCGTGCCCTCGAGCTGGCATCCCAAGCCGAGGGCCTCGCCCATCGGATCGCGGCCAAGGCGACCGCCGAACGCGAGCTCGTTCACGAGGCGAACGGGCTGGGCCCATCCGGCGGACCGGAGCCCGAGCCGGCCGGCTGACGGCGCACCCGCCGCTCAGCCGCTGTACGGGCGGCTCCGTCGAGTTCCGCACCGCCTGACGGGCGGTTCCGCGGAAGGCGCAATGGCGCTGCTAGCATCGCGCCCACCATGTCGGAACAGCCCTTCGACTTCATCATCGTCGGTGGCGGCTCGGCTGGGTCGGCGCTCGGCAACCGGCTGTCCGCGGATCCATCGACGCGGGTGCTCGTCCTCGAGGCGGGCCGGTCGGACTGGCGGATCGACCCGTTCATCCACATGCCGGCGGCGCTGACCTTCCCCATCGGCAGCCGCTTCTACGACTGGAGATACGAATCCGAGCCGGAGCCGTTCCTACACGACCGGCGCATCTACCACGCCCGGGGCAAGGTGCTCGGCGGTTCCTCCAGCATCAACGGGCAGATCTTCCAGCGTGGCAATCCCCTCGACTACGAGCGCTGGGCCGCCGACGCCGGCATGGCCAGCTGGGACTACGCCCACTGCCTGCCCTACTTCAAGCGCATGGAGAACGCCCTCGCCGCCGCCGCCGACGACCCGTGGCGCGGCCATTCCGGGCCGCTGGTCCTGGAGCGCGGCCCCGCGACGAACCCACTGTTCACGGCCTTCTTCAAGAGCGTGCAGGAAGCCGGCTACCCGCTGACCGAGGACGTCAACGGATACCGCCAGGAGGGCTTTGCCGCGTTCGACCGGAACATCCATCGCGGCCGGCGGCTGTCCGCGGCCCGCGCGTATCTGCATCCGGTCATGGGCAAGCGGAAGAACCTCGAGGTGCGGACGCGGACGTTCGTCACCAAGGTCCTCTTCGAGG
>JAXDKY010000133.1:0-2856 GCA_034666885.1 Chloroflexota bacterium | reverse complement strand
GTGTCGGCGGAGCAGTGGGAGGCGGCGCCGCAGGATGACCGCTTCTTCCGCTTCGGCAAGCTGACCGGTCAGCGGCCGGAGGCGATGCTCTCCGACGACATGCTCACCTATCTCCAGTGGCGCAGCTTCGTGACGGAGCAACCCTTCCACGACCTGTGCCAGGACATCGCCGGTATCCCCTTGGGGCCCAGCGACGACTTCGGCTGCCACGAGTTCAACGTGGGGGACTTCCTGCTGGCCCACGACGACGCGAACCGTGATCGGCGGCTCGCCTTCGTCATGTACCTGACCCCGGGCTGGTCCGAGGCGTGCGGCGGTGCCCTGCACATGACCGCCGCCGACGGGACCACCGACGTGACGGCGGCGGACTACAACACGATCGTGTTCTTCGACACGCTCGCCGGCAGTACGCACCGGGTCGGGACGATCGAACCGGCGGCCGGCCAGCTCGCCCGCCGCACGTTCGGGGGATGGTTCCCGAACCCGTCGTGAGCGCCTCCGGGGCGGCCGATGCCCGCGAACGGATCGACGTCAGTGTGGTGATCCCCACCCGGAACCGGGCGGACTTCCTGCCGGATTGCCTGGCGTCCCTCGCGTCGCAGCGATCGGAGGCGGCGTTCGAGGTGATCGTCGTCGACAACGCGTCCGAGGACGGCACCGACTCGGTGCTGCAGGAGTGGGCAGGACGGGATCCCCGGTTCCGCTGGGTGCGGGAGGAGACCCTCGGTCGGGCCGCGGCCCTGAATGCGGGGATGGCGATCGCCAGGGGCGACGTGTTCCTGTTCACCGACGACGACGTGTACGTGCAGCCGGGGTTCGTCGAGACCTACCGCCGGTTCTTCGCCGACCATCCGGAACGCCCGGTCTTCGCGGGTGGGGCGATCCACTCGGTGCCGTTGCGCCTCGCGTGGCCCGCGTGGTTCTCGCCTCGAGCCGCCAGGTCGCTCATCCTCGTGGACTGGGGCGGCGAGCGCCCGCTCGCACCCGGCGAGACCGTGTGGGGAGGTAACACCGCGGCGCCGCGCGACGTGTTCGAGACGCTCGGACGGTGGGACGAGGAGATGGGTGTGCGCGGCGACCATCGGCCGCCGATCGATCAGCCGCAGTTGAACGAGGACCTCGAGTTCGAGGAGCGGGTGCGCGTCGCCGGCGGCGAGGTGTGGTTCGTGCCCGGCGCCATCGTCGATCACCGGACGTCGGTGCCGGGACCGCGCGTCTGTCTCCGCAAGGGCTTCGGCACCGGCCGCAACGACTTCAACCGGGCGTTCCGCCCCGGCATGCCCGAGGACCGCGTCCGCGGTCGCCGCACGCCGGGGGCGCTCGTGGCGTGGCTCTCCGCGCAGGCGCGATACCTCATGTGGACCCTGGCGTTCCGGCTGCGACCGGGGCCCAGCCTCTTCGACCGCGCCTGGTTCGCGGCGTGGTCGAGCGGGTGGCGCATGGAGGATCTCCTGGCGGGCGGGCCGCACGACCGCTTCGATCGCGGCGTGCGACGGATCACCAGGGCGCTCACGCAGGGCGCGGCGTCCCTCGCACCGGCCGAGTTGGACGATCGTGGCTGATCGCCCGGTCCCGTGGACGTGGCGCGTCCGCGACTCGGCGGCCCTCGCCGGCGTGACCGTCCTCGCGGGCATCCTGCGGTTCTGGCATCTGGGGAACCCGTCGAGGATCGTGTTCGACGAGGTCTACTACGCGCACGATGCCTGCGTGTTCGTGAAGGCCGCGTCGGTCTGCGGCGGCGGACCGGCGTACTCGGAGGAACATCCGTTGCTGGCGAAGTGGCTGATCGCGGCGGGCATCAAGGCGTTCGGCTTCACGCCGTTCGGCTGGCGCGTCGTGCCGGCGGCGTTCGGCACGATCGCGGTGGCACTCACCTTCCTGCTCGCGCGGCGGCTGCTGGGCTCGACGGTGGCCGCGACACTTGCCGGCGGGGCGTTCGCGATCGACGGACTGGCCTTCGTGCAGTCGCGCGTGGCGATGTTGGACGTGTTCGTCACGACGTTCTCGCTCGCCACGATCCTGTGCGTCGTGATGGACCGGGACCGCGATCGCCGTGCGGTCGAACGGCTGCGCGATCGCCCCTGGCTGCTGGCCGCGGGCGTGATGGGCGGGGCGGCGATGGCCTCGAAATGGTCGGGTATCCCGTTCCTGGCGATGGCCGTGGTGCTGGTCCTGGTCTGGGATCGCCGGCAACCTCGGGCGGATCGAGGCGTGCTGCGAGCCGACCTCGCGCCGGTGCTGGTCTTCCTGGTCGCCGTCCCGCTCGCCGTCTATGTCCTGTCGTTCGCCGGCAGGCTCGACGGGTCGGTACTTGCCGTCCCGTGGGATCGGCACTCCTGGGCGTGGGCCTTCGTCCGTCGGCAGGCGCACATCCTGGGGTTCCACGCCGACCTCAAAGGGCCCTATCCGTACGAGTCGCCGGCGTGGTCCTGGCCGCTGCTGAAGCGACCCGTGGTGTTCGCGTTCGAGGACACGGGCGGCACGTTCCGAGAGATCCTCGCCCTGGGGAACC
The DNA here is from genome assembly GCA_034666885.1 of Chloroflexota bacterium. Lineage (GTDB taxonomy): Bacteria > Chloroflexota > Limnocylindria > Limnocylindrales > CSP1-4 > SPCO01. The sequence continues at coordinate 344 of JAXDKY010000133.1, read as the reverse complement.
CGGTCGTGTGGTGGGGAGGAAGCCTGGCGGTGGTCGTGTGCGCCGCGCGCTGGGTGCGAGATCTTCGGTCGCATCGCGTCGCCGCCGAGTCGCAGCGCCCCGAGGGCGTCGTCCTCGCGGGCGTCGCGGCCGGCTACCTCAGGTGGTTGCCCGCCACCTCGGCCCGCACGTTCTCCTTCCTCTTCTACTTCCTCCCCGCCCTGCCCTTCGTGTGCATCGCCCTCGCGCGGGTCGGGCAGCTGACCTGGGGACGCGTGAGCGGCCGCGCCGCCACGGGCGTGGTGGCGGTGGCCGCGGTCGTCTCGTTCGCGTTCTTCCTCCCCGTGCTCTCGTACCGCCCGCTG
>JAXDKY010000132.1:0-3306 GCA_034666885.1 Chloroflexota bacterium | reverse complement strand
CTGCCCCGCTGTCGAGCCCGCGCACGGCCGCGACGAGGTCCAGCGCCGTCCGAACACCCCGCTCCGCGTCGTCCTCCTGGGCGACCGGCGTGCCCCACACGGCCATGACCGCGTCGCCGATGAACTTCTCGATCGTGCCGCCGTAGCGGCCGATCACCTCGCCGGCAAGCTCGAAGTAGCGTGACAGTAGCTCGCGGGTCTCCTCGGCGTCCCGGCCCTCCGCGAGGGAAGTGAAGCCCACCAGGTCGGTGAACAGGATCGAGACAAGGCGACGTTCAGCGATCGGCGTGTTCGGGCCGCCGGCTTCTCCTGTGGAGGCGGCCAGCGTGCCGGCGGCTTCGCCGACGCCTGCCGGCGTCCCGCAATCGGCGCAGAACTTTGCGCCGGGGAGGAGCGGCGAGCCACATTGCCGGCAGCTCGCCTGCAGCGCGTTGCCGCACTCGGTGCAGAAGCGGGCGTTGGGCGGCGCGGCCGCGCCGCAACTGGAACACGTCATATGGCGGTGCCCCTTGATGATCCCCGCGAGGCCGCTAGCGTAACCGGCGGAATCGATCGGCGCGAAATGGCCGGGGCGCGAACCGCCGACCCCACCTCGCCTTGACGGGGCCGTCGTCCGCCCGTAGCATCGCCGGACAACTGAAGAGCGCTTATCAAGAGTGGCAGAGGGACCGGCCCGTTGAAGCCACGACAACCTACCGGCGCGATGCCGGCAAGGTGCCAATTCCGGGCAGGTCATCCTGCGAGATAAGGGAACTCTTCGGAGCCCCCTCGAAGCGATCAGGCTCGTCCGTCCGTACCGGTCCCCGCGCCGCGCAGTGCCGCGAACCCCCGGAGACCGAGCCATGACGACCGAGATCCTGACACCACCGCCGACGACGACGCGACCCGCGCCGGTCGACGTCGACGCCTCCTCCCCCGCTCGACTGACCGGCATGACGTGTCGCAACTGCGGGCTCACCCAGCCGATCGCCCTGGCCTATGTGTGTCCGGCCTGTTTCGGGCCGCTCGAGGTGAGCTATGACCTGGGCGTCGTCGCGGCCACGCTGTCGCGAGAGTCGATCGCGCGGCGACCGCCGGGCATCTGGCGCTACCTGGAGCTGCTCCCCGTCGACGCGGCGCCGGCGCGGTCGCTGCCGGTGGGCTCGACGCCGCTGCTCAACGCCGATCGACTCGCTCCCGTCCTCGGGGTCGATCGACTCTGGCTGAAGGACGACACCCGCAACCCCTCCCTGAGCTTCAAGGATCGAGCGGTCGCGATCGCCGCGGCCCGGGCGGTGGAATTCGGCGTGCCGGCCCTCGCCTGCGCCTCGACCGGCAATCTGGCAGGCGCGACGGCGGCCGCCGCGGCCGCGGTCGGTCTTCCGGCGTACGTCTTCATCCCGGCCGACCTGGAGCCCGCCAAGGTCGATCACGCACTCGCGTACGGCGCCACTGTCGTCCCGATCGATGGCACCTACGACGACGTGAACCGCCTCTGCCTCGAGGTCGCCGACGAGACCGGCTGGGGCTTCGTCAACATCAACCTGCGGCCGTTCTACGCCGAGGGCTCCAAGACCCTCGCCTACGAGATCGCCGAGTCGCTCGGCTGGCGCACGCCGGACGTGATCGTCGGGCCGGTCGCGTCGGGGGCGATGTTCACCCGGGTCGCCCGCGGCTTCGAGGAACTCGCCGACCTCGGCCTGGTCGAGCGCCGACCGATCCGCTTCGTCGGCGGTCAGGCCGCCGGCTGCGCGCCGGTCGCTACCGCCTGGGAGGCCGGCACGGACGTCATCACGCCGGTCCGCGAGCCCGACACGATCGTCCGCTCGCTGGCCATCGGCAACCCAGCCGACGGGCGCTACGTCGTCGAGGTCGCCCGGGACAGCGGCGGCTCCGTCGAGGCGATCCCGGACGAGGTCACTGCGCAAGCCATCCGCGACGTCGCCCGGCTGGAGGGCCTCTACCCAGAGACGGCCGGCGGCGTGACGCTCGGCGCGGTCGCCGCGGCCCGACGCCGCGGCGTGATCCGCGACGGCGACGAGGTCGTAGCGCTCCTCACGGGCAACGGGCTCAAGACGCCCGACGCGCGACTCCTGGGCTTGCCCGATGGAGGCAGCCAACCGGCCCGGCCCGGCCAGCCCGGCCTCGCACCAGTCATCCGGCCGAGCCTGTCGGCCTTCGAAGCGTGGCTGGAGGACGCATCGTGAGCACGGTCCGCATCCCGCCGACCCTCCGGACCTCGACCGGTGGCGCCAAGCTCGTCGACGTTGCCGGCGGCACCGTCCGCGAAGTGATCGCCGGGCTCGTCGCCACGCACCCCGGGCTCGAAGCGCAGCTCATCGCCCCGGACGGCGACCTTAATCGCTTCGTCAACGCGTTCCTCAACGACACCGACGTCCGCCACCTCCAGGCGCTCGATACGCCGGTCGGCGAGACTGACACCCTGGTCCTGCTGCCGGCGATGGCCGGCGGCTGACGACTCGAGCCCCCGAGCCCACGGCGACGCGGCCCGAAGTGCGCCGAGCGGCGCTAACGACGAAGGAGCTGCCGCACCGACGCCGTCCATCGTCAGCTGACTCGCCCAGCGGCCAGATTGACGAACCTGACGCCCGTCGTTCGACGGATACGCCACGCGGCGGCTACGCGACGAAGCTCGTTCCTCACTAGCGCCGGGCGGCGGCGGTCGACGCGGGCCGGCGGCCGGTCCGCGTCGACCTGATCGGTCAGGCCCTGTCGAGCGCCGATGCGAGGTCGGCGATGAGGTCGTCGATGCCCTCGATGCCGACGGAGAGCCGTACGAGCGCCGGATCGACTTCGAGCACCGAACCCGCGACCGACATGTGGGTCATCGCCGCCGGCAATTCGATCAATGATTCGACGCCGCCGAGTGACTCGGCGAGGGTGAAGAGGCGCGTCGCCTCGGCGATCGCGATCGCCCGTTCGGCCGCGGAGCTTGATGTCCCCGGCGCCGGCAGGAATGAGACCATCCCGCCGATGCCCGGGTAGTTGACCTCGGCCACGTCCGGTCGCTCGCGGAGGAACGCGGCCACCGCCGCGGCATTGGTCCCGTGGCGCTCGACCCGCAGGTGGAGCGTGCGCAGGCCGCGCAGCACGAGGAAGCAGTCCTGCGGACCGGGCACCGCGCCCATCGCGTTCTGGAGGAAGCGCAGTCGCTCGGCGACGGCCTCGTCCGAGGTGACGGCCAATCCCAGGATCGTGTCGGAGTGGCCGGCCAGGTACTTCGTGGCCGAGTGGAAGACGATGTCGGCCCCGAGGGTCAGCGGGCGCTGGATCGCCGGTGAGGCGAAGGTGTTGTCGACCACGATC
>JAXDKY010000131.1:0-5400 GCA_034666885.1 Chloroflexota bacterium | reverse complement strand
TCGTCGACATCACCACGAAGGCAGCCCTGCGCGAGATGATCGCCCCGGGTGTCGTCGCGGTCGCGACGCCGATCATCGTCGGCCTCCTGCTCGGTGCTGAGGCCGTGGCCGGGATGCTGATGGTCGGGACGATCGCCGGCGTCATGCTCGCCACCGTCCTCAACAACGGCGGCGGTGCATGGGACAACGCGAAGAAGTACATCGAGTCGGGCCACCTCAAGGACGACCAGGGCAACGTGCTCGGCAAGGGCTCGGACGCCCACGCTGCGGCCGTCGTCGGCGACACCGTCGGTGACCCGTTCAAGGACACCGCCGGCCCGTCGTTGCACGTGTTGGTCAAACTGCTTGCCACGATCACCCTGGTGTTGGCACCGCTGTTCATCCGCTAGGCATCGGCGCAAGCCGACTTAGCGGACACCTCGATGGACACGGTCCTTCAGGCCCTCGTCATGGGGATCGTGCAGGGACTCACGGAGTTCCTGCCGGTCTCTTCGTCGGGGCACCTCGTGATCGTGCCGTTCCTGTTCGGCTGGAACGACGCGTTCCTCACCTCGCTCGCGTTCAGCGTGATGCTCCACATGGGGACGCTCGTCGCCCTGCTCGTCTACTTCCGTGCTGACTGGGCCCGACTGATCCCCGCCGGGTTTGCTGCGGTGCGCGATCGCTCGTTCCGCAGTGACCCGGACCGCCGGCTCGCCGGCCTCCTGGTCGCCGCCACGATCCCGGCCGCCCTGGCCGGCCTGTTGTTCAACGACCTCATCGAGAACCAGTTCCGCCAGGTCGGCCTCGTCGCGATCACGCTGGTCATCGGCGGCGTGATCCTGTTCGTGGCGGATCGCGTCGGGCGCCGGTCGCGGGCCATCGCGGACATCACGTTTCCGGTGGCCGTCGGCATCGGTGCGGCCCAGGCGATCGCGCTGGTCCCCGGCATCAGTCGATCCGGCATCTCGATCTCGGCCGGCCGCTTGGCCGGCCTGGACCGCGAGGCGGCGGCTCGGTTCGCCTTCCTGATGGCAACCCCGATCACCGCCGGTGCCGGGCTCTTCGAGGTCCGCAAGCTGCTCACCGGCGAAGCCGGTGTCCAGGTCGAGGTCGTGCCGCTACTGGTCGGGACGGTGGCCGCGCTCCTGTCGGGGCTCGCGGCGATCCACTTCATGCTGCGATACCTGCGGACGCGATCGCTCGACGTGTTCGTCCTCTACCGCTTCGTGCTCGCTGCGATCGTCCTCGTCGTCTGGCTGGCGCGTTAGCCGGGCGGCGTCGCCATGGAGGTCATGAAGCAGCTTCGCCAACGGGCGATCCGCGACCTGGTCGACCAGCGGCCGATCCGGACCCAGCAGGAGCTGGCAACCGCGCTCCGGGAACGCGGCTTTAGGACGACCCAGGCCACGATGAGCCGCGACGTCGCCGAGCTTGGGCTCGTCAAGGTGACCCGCGACGGGACAGCAGCCTATGCGCTCCCACCACGCCTGATCGAGGCCGAGACCTCCGGCGAGGACCGCCTGCGCAAGCTCCTGTCCGACCTGCCGCTCGAGGTCCACGAGGCCGGACTACTGCTGGTCCTGCGGACGCTGCCGGGGTCGGCCCATGCCATCGCCGCCGCGCTGGATCGAACCCGCTGGCCGGAGGTCGCCGGGTCCATCGCCGGAGACGACACGCTGTTCGTCGCGATGCCGGATCGGGGGTCCCTGCAGCGAGTGAAGCGGCGCCTGCTGCGCCTCGCGGAGGGGACCTGACCGGGTCCGCGACGCTCGCGTCGCGCTTTGACACCGCTCCCCGGCCCGACTACCATTCGCGTCCGGTCGGAACTTCAGGCGCGCGGCAGGGTACCGCGACGAGCCTGGAGTTCTTTCCTTTATCACTGCCCAACGAGGGCGATCACGCCCACCCGACCCACCTGCTATGCGGGGGCCACCGGCCATGAATAACAAGCCCACGTACCTTTCGAAGGACGGCCTCCAGAAGCTCCGCGCCGAGCTCGAGGAGATGATCACGGTCAAGCGACCCGAGGTCGCCGACCGGATCCACGACGCCAAGGAACACGGCGACCTGTCCGAGAACGCCGAGTACGAGGACGCCAAGAACGAGCAGGCGTTCGTCGAGGGACGGATCCAGACGCTCGAGGCGCTGATCAAGAACGCCACCCTCATCGACGAGAACCATTCGACCGACCACGTCCAGATCGGTTCGACGGTCAGCGTCGAGAGCGGCGACGGCAAGGAGACGTTCACGATCGTCGGCTCGACCGAGGCCAAGCCGGGCGAGGGGCGCATCTCCAACGAGAGCCCCGTCGGCCGCGCCCTGCTCGGCAAGAAGAAGGGCGAGAAGGTCATCGTGAAGGTGCCGGCCGGCGACTTCACCTACAAGATCACCAGCATCAGCTGACGACGTCGCCGGGAGGCACCGTGGATTGGGCCGACGAACTCGCCTCCCGGGTCAGCGGCCCGCAGGTCGTCAACGACTCGAAGACGCCGTCGGGGACCGTCCATGTCGGGAGCCTGCGCGGGCCGGTCATCCTGGACGCGATCACCCGTGCGTTACGCGCCAACGGCATCGAGACGACGCTGCTCTACGGCGTCGACGACATGGACCCGATGGACGCCCAAGCCCTCCTGACGCCCGATGCGATCGAGACCGAGATGGGCCGTCCGCTCTTCCAGGTGCCCGACCAGGAAGGCGACGGCCACGCGTCGTACGCCCGCCACCACGCCCAGACCTTCATCGATACCTTCGCGGGTCTCGGCATCCACCCCGACCGTTACTACTGGATGAGCGACATCTACCCGACGGGCGACATGGATCCGTTCATCCGCACGGCGCTGGACAAGGCGGCGCTCGTTCGCGAGATCTACCGTCGCGTCGCCAACGTCCAACATCCCGACACCTGGCACCCGCTCAGCGTCGTCTGCGAGAACTGCGGCCGGGTCGGTACGACGATCGTCACGGACTGGGACGGCGACCGGGTGCGTTACGAGTGCCGGCCGGACCTGGTCGACTGGGCGAAGGGCTGCGGTCACCAGGGTTGGGTCTCGCCCTTCGGGGGGCGCGCGAAGCTGCCCTGGAACCTCGAATGGGCCGCGCAGTGGTCGCTGTTCGGCGTGACCATCGAGCCGAACGGGAAGGATCTGGCGACGGCCGGCGGCTCGCGCGACCGGTCGGACGCGATCGCGCGGGAAGTTTTCGAGCGCGAACCCCCGCTCAACGTGCCGTACGAGTTCCTCAACATCGGCGGGAAGAAGATGTCGACGTCGAAGGGCCGCGGCGCCGCTGCGCACGAGATCGCCGAGGTCGTGCCGCCGGAGCAGCTGCGCTTCCTGTTCCTGCGCCACCGGCCGAACCACGCCATCGACTTCGATCCCGATGGCACGGACCAGATCCCGCGCCTGTTCGACGAATTCGACAAGTTCGCAGCCGCCACAGCCGGCCGCGAGATTCGGGGGGACCTGCCCCCCGGCTACGAGGCGACCTTCCGCTATTCGCTGCTGGACCCAGCGGCGGACGTCGCCGCGGAGGCGGCCGCGTTCCGGCCCGCATTCGGCCATCTCGCGATGCTCATCCAGATCCCCGAGGTGAACGTCGTGGACCGGGTCGAGGCGGAGAAGGGGAGTGCCCTCACGGACCGCGAGCGCGCGATCCTCGACGAGCGGGCCATCGCGGCCCGAGGGTGGCTGGAAGCCTACGCTCCGGAGTCGGCGCGGCTGACCGTCCACCACGACGCCATGCCCGCCGCTGCCGCCGAGCTGCACGAGGACCAGCGCGCTTTCCTGGCCGGCCTGGCCGAGCGTGCGGAGATCGAACAGCCGTCGAGCGGTGACGCCTGGCAGGCCCTCATCTTCACCGTGGCTGCCGAGCAGGATGTCCCCGGCCGGCGCGCGTTCGAGGCCATCTACCGAGCCTTCCTCGGTCGTCCGAACGGGCCGCGCGCGGGCTGGCTCCTGGCCAGCCTCGATCCGGTGTTCGTCCGGGAGCGAGCCCGCGAGGCGTCGGGCTGGACGCAGGCCGGCGGTAAGCCCGGACCGTTGCCGGTGGGAGGCTGACGTGAGCGTCGGACTGCAGCGGCTGCGCGATGAACCGGACGCCATTCGCAAGGGCGCGATCGACAAGGGCGAGGACCCGACGCTGGTCGACCGCGCCCTCGGGCTGGACGGGGAGCGGCGCCGGCTGCTCGGCGAGAGTGAGGCCCTCAAGGCGGAGCGCAATACGGCCTCGAAACAGATCGGCGAGGCCATCAAGGGCGGCGCGAAGGCGGACGGGCCGGAGGTCGCGGAGCTCAAGGCGGCCTCCGTGGCGGCCGGCGAGCGGATAACCTCCCTGGACGCCAGTCTCGCCGAGACCGAGACCGATCTCGACGACCTGCTCCTGCGCATCCCCAACCCGGCCGACCCCGAGGTCCCGATCGGCGGCGAGGAGGCCAATGTCACGGTCCGGACGTGGGGCGAGCTGCTGGCTCACGACGAGCCGCTCGAAGGCGAGGTCGGAGCCGACGCCCCGGCCGGTGGCGCGAGCTGGACACGCAAGCCGCACTGGGAGCTCGGCGAGGCGCTCGACATCATCGACAACGCCCGCGGGGCGAAGATCGCCGGCTCCGGGTTCCCCGTCTACAAGGGCGCGGGCTCGGCGTTGCAGCGCGGGCTGATCAACTGGTTCCTCGACGTCCACACGCTCGAGAACGGCTTCACCGAGATCTGGCCGCCGGCGGTGGTCAACACGGCCAGTGCGACCGGCACGGGTCAGATCCCCGACAAGGAAGACCAGATGTACGTCGTCACCCGCGACGAGCTGTACCTGGTCCCCACCGCCGAGGTCCCGGTAACAAACCTGCACCGCGACGAGATCCTCGACACGGCCGAAATGCCCGTTCGCTACGCGGCCTACTCGCCGTGCTTCCGGCGCGAGGCCGGCGCGGCCGGCAAGGACACGCGCGGGATCCTGCGAGTCCACCAGTTCGACAAGGTCGAGATGGTGCTGTTCGAGAAGCCCGACGACTCGCCGGCCGCCCTCGAATGGATGACCGAGCGGGCCGAGATCCTCCTCCAGCGACTCGGGCTGGCCTACCGGGTGCTCCTGATGGCAACCAAGGAGATGGGTTTCGTCCAGGCAAAGAAATACGACCTCGAGGTCTGGTCACCTGGCGTCGAGCGCTGGCTCGAAGTCAGCTCCTGCTCGAACTTTCGCGACTACCAGGCGCGCCGCATGGCCATCCGCTATCGACCCGAGCCCGGCGCCAAGCCGGAGCTCGTGCACACGCTCAACGGGTCCGGGCTCGCCCTGGCCCGCATCGTCGCGGCGATCCTCGAGACCTACCAGCGACCGGATGGCACCGTCACCGTGCCGGACGTGCTGCGGCCGTACCTGGCTCGCGACGTGATCGAGTCGAGGGCGCCGACGGCGTGATGTGGT
>JAXDKY010000130.1:0-2575 GCA_034666885.1 Chloroflexota bacterium | reverse complement strand
GCGTGGCCCAGCTCGTCCTGAGCGAGCGAGCTCATCGCGATGTCTTCCTCGAGCAGTGGCGCGATCCCGGTCCACTCGGAGTCGGAGAACCCGATGACGAATTCGTCGTCGGCCATCGAGCGGAGGATCTCATCCAGGCCCTCGACCGGCGGCGCGGGCGCGCTCGCTCGAGTTCGAGCCGGTTGCCCGCCAGCGACCGTCATCGACTGCGCGCTTTCGGCTTTTCCTGGCCCGCCGCCGCGCGAGCTGCCGCCAGCTTGTCGCGCATGACGTAGCCGCCCGGCTTCTTGAACGATCGGTCGAGCGGCGGCTGGAGGAGGTCCGGATCGTGCAGGTCGACGATATCCGCACGCCGGACGATCCAGAGTCGGACGCTCTCCTGCCGGCGCCCGAACAGCTCGCGGGCGTAGTGCGTCGCGAGCTCCGCATCGGGGGCCATGACGCTGCCGCCATGGCGCATCGGGTCGCCGTCCTTCTCCTGGCGGAAGACCTCCCAGGCCTCGAGCGTCGGATCGACCGGACCGCTCCGAGGGCTGAGGCGACGCTCCTGCGAGCCATCATCCCGAGGATTCGACGCTTTGCTAGCCATCGGTCCGAGGATTCATGCCGCCCGCGGTGCCGCCAGGATCGTGTCGCGGACCCACGCCGTCTCGGCCCGGGCCAGCCGCCGGAACTCCAGCCGCGCCTGCGACATCGGCCCGTGATTGGTCACGACGGTCCGGAGCTCGTCCCAGTCCGGTTCGCTGTACTGCCACTGCCCAGCGGTCTCGTCGAAGCGCAGCTCCGGATCGGGGATCACCAGGCCGAGCTCGCGGATCCGCGGCACGTAGATGGTCAGGAATTCCTGGCGCAGCTCCTCGGACGTCTTGGCCTTGATCCGCCAGCGCAGGTCCATGTCCTTCTCGCGCGGGGAACGCGGGCCGTGCATCTGCATCAGCGGCCCCCACCAGCGGTCCAGCGCGTCCTGGATGTCGGCCCGCTGCCCCGGCGTCCCGGTCGCCATCGTGATCACGACATCGCGGCCGTGCATGATGTGGACCGATTCCTCCCAGCAGATCTTGCGCATCGTGCGGGCGTACGGCGCATACGAGGACTCGCGCAGGGCCATCTGGGCGACGATCGCGGCGGCGTCGACGAGCCAGGCGATCATCCCGACGTCGGCCCAACCGGTGGTCGGGTAGTGGAAGACGTTGTGGAACTTGGTCTTGCCCGCGAGCAGGTCGTCGAACATCGCCTCGCGCGGCTTGCCGAGGTCCTCGGCCACGCGGTAGAGCAGCTGCGCGTGCCCGACCTCGTCCTGCACCTTGGCGGTCAGGGCGAGCTTGCGGCGCAGCGTCGGGGCGCGCATCAGCCACTCCCGCTCGGGGAGGACCCCCATCAGCTCCGAGTTGGCGTGCATCTCGACGAAGCGCAGCACGGCGGTCCGGTACTCGTCCGGCATCGCGTCCGTGGATTCGACCGTGCCACCCGCCGCGAGGTGCGCCTCGAAGCGCTCGAACCAGGCGTCGTAGGCCTCGTCATGGGCGCGAGTAGGCGCCGGGGTCGAGGTCGGCGTGGCCGTCGATCGATCGCTCGGAGCGAGGACCGGATCGAGGGCGAGCGGGTCGGTCATGGCTGCTCCTCAAGGGCCGGTCCCGAGCCTACGTCACCGCGGGCACGCCAGCAAACGACCCAGGGGCCCTGGCCCGCGACTACTGCCCCGTGAACCGTGGGGCCCGCTTCTCGCGAAAGGCCGCCAGGCCCTCGGCATGATCCGCGCTCGCGCCGGCGATCCCTTGCAACTTCGCTTCGCCCTCGAGGGCCGTCTCGAGGTCGATGGAGGCAGCGCGTTCGAGCGCACCCTTCGTCAAGGCGACCGCCATCGGCGCGCCGGCGGCGATCCGATCGGCGAGCGCACGGGCCTCCGTAAGCAGCTCGTCGTTCGGCACCACGCGTGAGACGAGACCGATCCGAAGCGCCTCGTCGGCCGAGATGGGGTCGCCGACGAGGGCCAACTCTGCGGCCCGCGCCTGGCCGATGAGCCGCGGCAGGAACCAGGTCGCGCCGCTGTCCGGCACCAGCCCGATCCGTCCGAAGGCGAGCACGAAGCGGGCATCCTCCGCGGCGATCCGCAGGTCGCAGGCAAACGCGATCGAAGCGCCCGCGCCGGCGGCGACGCCGTTGACCGCCGCGATGACCGGCTGGCCCATCGCGCGAAGCGCCAGGATGATCGGGTTGTAGCGTTCCCGGAGCTCGACATCGAGCGGGGCGGCGTCGGGCTCTTCTCGCTCGGCGAGGTCCTGTCCGGCACAGAACGCGCGGCCTGCCCCCGTAAGGATCACGGCCCGGACCGCTCGGTCCACGGCGAGCCGCTCCAGCGCTTGGCGCAGGGCGACCTTGACCGGCACGGTCAGCGCATTGAGCGCCTCCGGTCGATCGAGGGTGATCGTTGCGACCGGCCCGTCGACGTCGACGCGCAGGCCGTCGGTCATCCGCTGAACTCGACCAGGCGCCCGTCGACGATCTCGAAGACGCGTCGATCGATGGGTTCGTCGGCGCCGCCCGACTGCTCGACGATGAACTCGGCGAACATCGC
>JAXDKY010000129.1:0-3637 GCA_034666885.1 Chloroflexota bacterium | reverse complement strand
CCGAGGTAGCCGACGGCACCGTACAGGCCGTTCAGGAACGGGATGACGATCTCGTCGATGAAGGCGAGCACGCGAACCTCGTGAAGCCGGTTGGGGTGGGCGCGGCACAGCCTAGCCGACTATCCTCGGCCTCGTGACCGAACCCACGGGGCGGAGCGGCGAGGCCGAGCCCGTGATCCTGACCGGTTCCGACCTGACGATCGCCGACATCGAGGCGGTCGCGCGTCGGGGCGCCCCCGTCGCGCTCGACCCGCGTGCTCGCGAGCGCATGCAGGAGGCGCGCGACGTGATCGAGGAGCTCGTCGCGGACGGGGCCGTCGTCTACGGCGTCACGACGGGCTTCGGCGACCTCGCCTCCACGTTCATCGACCCGGCCCAGGCCAGCCAGCTCCAGGAGAACCTCCTGATGAGCCACGCGGCCGGCGTCGGGGCGGCGTTCCCGCCCGAGATCGTCCGCGCGATGCTGCTCCTGCGCGCCAACACCCTCGCCCTGGGTCATAGCGGGGTGCGGCCGCTCGTCGTGGACCGGCTGCTGGAGTTCCTCGACGCGGGGATCCACCCGGTCGTGCCCGAGCAGGGCAGCCTGGGCGCCTCCGGCGACCTCGCGCCGTTGGCGCATCTCGCGCTGCCGCTGATCGGGCGCGGGCACGTGGAGTTCCGCGGCCAGGTCATGCCCGGGTTGCTGGCCCTCCGCGAGGCCGGCCTGGAACCACTGACGCTTGGGGCGAAGGAAGGCCTGGCGCTGCTGAACGGGACCCAGATGATGGGGGCGATCGGGGCGTTGCTCCTTGCCGACGCGGACCGCCTGATGCGGACCGCGAGCGTGGCCGCGGCGATGTCGGTGGAGGCGCTGCTCGGCACGGACGTGGCGTTCGCCGCGGCGTACCAGGCTGCCCGACCGCATCCGGGACAGGTCGCCGTCGCGGCCGAGCTGCGCCACCTGCTGCGCGACAGCGGACTCCAGCGCGGCCACCACGGATCCGTCCACAAGGTGCAGGACCCGTATTCGCTGCGCTGCGTGCCGCAGGTCCACGGGGCCGTGCGCGACGCGCTGGACCATCTGCGGCAGGTCCTCGCCATCGAGCTCAACGCCGCCACCGACAACCCGCTCGTGTTCGCGGCCGGTGGCGTGGCCGGGGCCGACACCGCGGCCACGGGGGGCGGCCGGGTCATCAATGGCGGCAACTTCCACGGCGAGCCGATCGCCCTGGCGCTCGACTTCGCGAAGCTCGCCCTGGCGGAGCTCGGGTCGATCAGCGAGCGGCGGACGGCGCTGCTGGTCGATGGTCGATTGAACGGCGGCCTCCCGCCGTTCCTGGCGCCGTCGTCGGGCGTGGAGTCCGGGATGATGATCTACCAGTACACGGCCGCCGCCCTGGCCAGCGAGCACAAGGTGCTGGCTCATCCCGCCTCGGTCGACTCGATCCCGACGTCGGCCAACCAGGAGGACCACGTCTCGATGGGGTCGATCGCGGCGCGCCACGCGCGAACCGTGCTCACCGGCGTCGAGCGGATCCTCGCGATCGAGCTGATCGTGGCCGCGCAGGCGCTCGACTTGCGGATGGCGTTGCTTGCGGCGGCGGCCGGCGATGCGGGTGCCGCGGCGGCCACCACGCCCGGCGCCGGCGTGGCCGAAGCGCTGGGGCGCATCCGCGCTCGCGTCGCGCACCTGGATCGCGATCGGGAGCCCGGACCGGACCTCGCTGCGGCGACGGCCATCGTCCACGACGGCGTCCTGGCGGACCTCGCCGAACCGGATGGCGAGGCGCCGTGACCACCCCGAATCCCGGCCGGATCGCCGTCGTCGACGTGACCGACGAATCGACCTACGCGCTCCTCCCGCCATGCGCGGATCCGGGGTTCGATCATCGATCGTGCGACTACTGGGAGGACGCGGACCGGGGGTCGACGGCGATCCGGCTCGACTGGATCGAGCCCGGCTCGGGGGCGTCGGTCGCGCCGCCATCCCCGGCCGCCACGGTCAACCCGTTCCTCGCCGACCTCGAGGAACGGCGCGCGAACCCGTTCGCGGCCGCCCTGGGCGCCGGGGCAGGGAACCCGCTGTTCGCGGACGACGACCCCCTCGCGGACAACCCGTTCGCGCCGGTCCGGGCGCCGCGCCAGACCGTGGCCGATACGGCGCCCCGCAAGCTCCGGCTGCTGGGTCGCGGGCTCGGGGTCGTGGGCAGCTACGCGAAGGTCCTGCTCGCCGACGACGTGCCGGCGGCTTACTGCCAGTTCGGGCCGCTGACGGCGTACCCAAGAGCCCAACGGACGCGCGACCTGTACCCCGCCCTGCCCGACGCCCCGCTGCCGGCGGTAATCACCTGCATCGCCTCGACCGCGGCCGCCCGCGGGGCCGGCCTCGCCAGGGCGCTCGTGGCCGCCGTGTGCGAGGACCTCGAGAGGCGGGGGTTCGCGGCGGTGGAGACCTATCCCGAAGTCGGGGCACGACCGGACGCGACGAGCGCCGCCACGCCGGCCTTCTGGGAGTCGGTCGGGTTCGTGATGGCGGCGCCCGACGAGCGCTTCCCGGTCATGCGCCGCGAGCTCGGGTGAGGGGTCCCGGCCCCACGACCACGATCGGCGTCGCGGTGCTGGCGATCGTCGCGCTCGCAGGTTGTACCCCGACCGCGCCGGCGTCCGCGAACGTCGCCATCCCGACGCCGACCGCCTCGCCGGTCGCGACGGCGCCGGCCACGCCTTCGCCGTCGCCCGCGTCGGTGACCGCCAGCGGGCGCGTCGACCCGACGTTGCTCGACGTGCTCCCCCGCGACATCGACGGCCAGCCGCTGCGACCCGACGACGAAGCGGCGGCCACCATCGAGAACCTGCCCCCGGACGTCGAAGCACTGGCGATCGGTCTCTACATCCGGCCCGGGTCGTCCATCGCCGACGACTTCGCGATCGTGAACGTCGCTCGCCTGCGGTCCGGCGTCTTCGAGGAAGGCTGGTTCCGCTCCTGGCGGGACACCTACGACCGCGGAGCGTGCGAGGTCGCCGGCGGTGTCGCGCCCGGCAGCACGGAGGCGGAGATCGCCGGCCATGCCACCCACATCGAATCGTGCCAGGGCGGCGTGCACCTCTATCACGTGCACCTCGGCGACCCCGACCGGGTGATCTCCATCACGGCCGCCGGCGAGGGCCGGTTCGGCGAGCGCGTCGTGGCCGGCCTGACGGAGTAGCCTGTCGGCCATGTCCGGAGCCGGCCCCCGTCCCGTCCGAGCGCCCCGTGGCCCCGAGCTGAGCTGTCGCGGCTGGGCCCAGGAGGCGGCGCTCCGGATGCTGATGAACAACCTCGACCCGGACGTGGCGGAGGATCCCGACCACCTCGTCGTCTACGGCGGGACCGGCCGGGCCGTCCGGAGCTGGGACGCCTTCGACGCCATCGTCCGCGAGCTGCGCGTCCTCGCCGACGACGAGACGCTCCTGGTCCAGAGCGGGAAACCCGTGGGGGTGCTGCGGACGCACGAGTGGGCACCGCGCGTGCTGATCGCCAATTCGAACCTTGTCGGCAAGTGGGCGACGTGGGACGTCTTTCGCGAGCTCGAACGACAGGGGCTCACGATGTACGGCCAGATGACGGCCGGCTCCTGGATCTACATCGGCACGCAGGGCATCCTGCAGGGGACCTACG
>JAXDKY010000128.1:0-2551 GCA_034666885.1 Chloroflexota bacterium | reverse complement strand
GCGATCGACGGCCTGGAGGAGCGCCGTCCGCACGGCCGGGTTCGCGAATTCCGGGTGATCCGGCCGGAGGTTCAACAGGACCGTGGTCAGGGTAGCCCCCGGATAGCGCAGGACCCGCGTCCCCGACGCGGCACCCAGCTCGGCGGCCATCTGCCGGGAGATGCCCGAGGCGGCGTCGAGCGATCCCGCCCGGAAGTCGGTCGCAAGCTTTTCTGCGTCGCTGTAGAACCGGAACTCCATCCCGGACAGGTACGGAACGGGCCGCGAGGGCCGCTGGGTCGGCGCCGGGGTCGTCAGCGAATCCAGTCCGGCCGAGGGCGACGGCGAGGCGGCGTCACCCTCGCCGGCGACGAGCTCGGTGGCCGGGACCAGGCTCGCGGACTGGTCGGTCAGATCGACCAGCGCGAACGGACCCGAACCGATGGGCTGCCGCCCGAAGGGGTCGTCACCGAGCACGTCGACCGGGATGTCGCCCAGGAGATGGGCCGGCGCCAGCGGTTGGGTGAGCGCCTGGAGGAAGCCACCGAGTGGCGTCTGTAGCGTGAAGACCACCCGACGCGGGCCGGACGCCGTCACGGCGACCTCGTTCCAGGACGTGGAGGACGGGCCGGTGTAGGCCGGGTCCTGCAGGGTGCGGATCGTGTACAGGACGTCATCGGCGGTCACGGGCTCGCCGTCGTGCCAGCGGGCATCCGGGCGAAGGTCGACGGTCCAGGTCTTGCCGCTCGGGTCGACCGACCAACGCTCGGCCAGGTCCGGCAGGATCGTGCCACCTGGCCCGTTGCGTACGAGACCGGAGAACAGCAACGCGACGAGGTCCCGATCGACCTGGGTCCGGGCCGTGAGCGGGCTGATCGATGCCGGCGCGCCGAGCATCCCTTCGACGTACGGCCGCCCATCCGTGGACGCGCTCGAGCCCGGCTGGGGCTGGAGCGGCGAGGTCGATGAGGCGCGTTGGAGGGCCGGGACGCCCATGAGGCCCGCAACGATGGCGAACAACAGGACGAGGGTTCCGACCACGAACGTGTCGGTTCGGGTCATGTGGCTCCTGCTGGGGCGGCGCGGACGGACCGCGCGCCAGCCGTCAGGCGGTCGTGCTGGGCGAGAGGATGAAGGACGCCAGCGAGAAGATGACGAACAGGGCCAGCAGGACGATCGTGAACTGCCAGAGGCGGCGCTCGACGCCGCGCCGGCTGCGATACACCGCGGAATCGCCACCGAAGGTGCCGGACAGGCCGGTGCCGCGAGCCTGCAGCAGGATCGCCGCGATCAGCGCGATGCTGACGATGATCTGGCCGAGGGCCAGGATGGGATTCACGAGCCAGGGACCTCCGTTCGTTCGGCGGCCGATGCTATCACAGGCGCCGCTCCATCCCCTTCGGGTGCGAGGAGGGAGCGCCCAGTGATGGCCGGCCAGGCCGGCAGGCCGGCAAGCTCGAGGAGGGTCGGGGCGACGTCGGCCAGCACGCCGCCGTGGACCCTGCGACCGACCACGGACCGGCCGATCAGCACGAACGGGACTGGGTTGAGCGAGTGCGCCGTGACCGGCCGTCCTTCGCGGTCACGCAGGTCATCGGCGTTCCCATGGTCCGCGGTGATGGCCAGGATGGCGCCGGGCCCGCCGGGGTCCGCGGTCTCGATGCGCTCGACCGCGTCCACCACACGGGCGAGCGACGCATCGACCACGGCGAGCGCCTCGATGGTCGCGTCCCAGATCCCGGTGTGACCGACCATGTCCGGGTTGGCGTAGTTGGCGACGATGAAGTCGTACGCGCCCGATTCGATCGCCTCGACCAGCGCGTCCGTCACCCCGACCGCCGACATCGTGGGGGCCAGGTCGTAGGTCGCCACCTTCTGGCTCGGGATCAACCGGCGCTCCTCGCCCGGCCAGGGCGTCTCGATGCCGCCGTTGAAGAAGTACGTGACGTGGGCGTATTTCTCGGTCTCGGCGACATGGAACTGGCGCCAGCCCGCCTCGCTCATCGCCTGGGCGAGCGAGCGCGCGGTCTCGGGCGGGAAGGCGACCTGGACGGGTAGGCCCTCCTCGTATTCGGTCATCGTCACGACGAAGAGACCGGCCGGTACGGGGCGGCCGGTCGGCGAGGTCCGGTCGAACCCGTCGAACGCCGGGCCGCCGACGAGGGCGTGCGTGAGCTGGCGCGCCCGGTCGGCGCGGAAGTTCGCGATGACGATCGGGTCGCCCGCCCCCAGCGGGGTGGCGACGCCGTCGACGACCGTGGGGCTGACGAACTCGTCGGTCTCGCCGCGGGCGTAGGCGGCCTCGATGCCCGCCCCTGCGGAGGCCGCATGGTGCGCCGCTTCGGCGTGGACGATCGCGTCGTATCCGGATTCGACCCGCTCCCAACGACGGTCGCGGTCCATCGCGTAGTACCGGCCACCGACCGTCGCGATCGCGGCGCCCGGGTGCGCAGCGGCGAGCCTCGCCTCGAGATCCCGCACGTAGCCCAGGCCGGACGACGGCGGGGTGTCCCGACCGTCGAGCAGGGCGTGGATGCGCACCTCGGCGACGCCCTCGCGTAGCGCCAGTTCG
>JAXDKY010000127.1:0-6865 GCA_034666885.1 Chloroflexota bacterium | reverse complement strand
GTGGACCGCTACCGCAGCGAGAAGGTGCTCGGCGTCTGACCGGGCGCGACGAAGGAGGACGAGCGATGACATGGAGCGTCGGTGCCGGGCTCGACGGTCGCGGCGTGATCCTGACCGGCGCGACCGGGGGGATCGGAGCGGCCGTGGCACGCGGGTTCGCCGCAACGGGAGCGAAGGTGATGGCGGTCGACCTCGATCAGGGCCGCCTCGATGACCTCGTCAGCGGGCTCGATGGCTCCGGCCACGTCGCCGTCGTCGCCGACTTGCGTGACCTCGCGACGCACGCCCCGTTGGTGGAGCGGGCGCGCCAGGAACTCGGTGGTGTCTACGTGCTCGCCAACCTCGCCGCCGTGCTGCGGCGTCGCGGCTCGCTCGACGAGGTGACCGAGGACGACTGGGACCTCCAGCACGACATCAACCTCAAGTCGGCGTTCTTCCTCGCCCGCGCCGCTGGCAACTCGATGATCCAGGCCGGCGCTGGCGGTCGGATCGTCCTGTTCAGCTCCCAGGGGTGGTGGACCGGCGGCTTCGGCGGGTCCGTGGCCTACGCGTCCACCAAGGGTGGCGTCACCACGATGTGTCGCGGTCTCGCCCGGACGTTCGGGCCGCACCGGATCACGGTGAACTGCGTATCGCCGGGGCAGGTCAACACGCCGATGCTCATGACCGGGCTGGCCCCGGAGGTCTACGAAGCGATGACGAAACAGACCCCCCTCGGCTACGTCGCCGAACCGGAGGAGCTCGCCGGCCCCGTGGTGTTCCTCGCGTCCGATCACGCGAAGTACATCACCGGCGCGACGCTCAACGTCTCCGGTGGCTTCCTCATGTATTGAGCGGCCGATGAGCGGCGCGACGATGCGGGTCGTCGAGCTGCCAGCCATCGGCGCCGCGCTCCGACTCGCCCAGCGCTCGATCCCGGAGCCGGCTGCCGGCGAGGTTCGCGTTCGGATCACGGCCTGCGGCGTCTGTGGCTCGGACCTGTTCCTCCAGAAGGGTGGCTTCGGGGCGGCGGTGTCCTTGCCCGTGATCCCCGGCCACGAGGCGGCCGGGGTCGTGGATGCGCTCGGGGCGGGCGTCAGTGGCGTCCTCTTGGGCGACCAGGTCGCGCTCTACTACATCACCACGCCGCCCGACGATCCGTGGGCCGCTCGTGGGCGGCCGAACATCAGCCCACACGTCACGCGCATGGGGGTGGACGTCGATGGCGCGTTCGCCGAGTTCGTGCTCCGTCCGCCGGAAGCGCTGATCGTGCCGCGCGCCCCGGTGCCGCCTGCTGTGTTGGCCGTCCTGACCGACGCCGTCGCCACGCCGCTCCATGGCCTCAAGCGAGTCGCGAAGCTGCAGCCCGGCGAGACGCTGGTCGTGCTCGGCGTGGGCGGCCTGGGTTCCAACGCCGTGCAGATCGGGAAGGCGATGGGGGCGCGGGTCATCGCCGTGACACGGTCGGCGGCGAAGTTGCGGCTGGCCCGTGAGCTGGGCGCCGACGAGACCGTTGCCGCCGACGATGGCGACCCGGTCGCGGCCGTCAAGGCCCTGACCGGCGGCCACGGACCTGACGTCGTGGTCCAGTGCGTCGGCTCGGCAGCCGTCGACGAGCAGGCGATCGCCATGGGTGGTCCAGGTGGCCGGGTCGTGCTGATCGGTGCGAGCCTCGATCCCTTCCAGACACGAGCGGTGGACATCTTCTGGCGGGAGCTCGCCGTCCTCGGGTCGCGGGGGTTCGTGCCGGACGACATCCGCGATGCCATCGACCTCTATCTCGACGGGACGATCACAGTCGACCACCTGGTCAAGTCGGTGCGTCCGCTTGATGCGGCCAACGATGCACTGGATGACCTGCGAGCCGGGCACGTCCTCAGGAGCGTGCTGTTGCCCTGAAGGCCGGCCTGCTTGCGGGTGTCCGCCTCGCTCAGGACACCGGTGCGAGCACCTTCGTCAACCGCTCCGCGCTGTCCCGAAGATTCGCGAGGAGCGACGGCACCCGGCCCGGATCCTCGCGGCCCCAGCCGCAGTACGACGCGACGCCGAAGTCGGGCAGATACCTGTGCGCGGCTTTGGCGCGCCGTTCGAAGGCGTCCAGGCCGTCATCGAGGACGATGCCGAGGAACGGCCGGGCGTTCCCGAGCGCGAGCCCCTCCATCGGTGCGAAGTAGGCATCGTCGGCGTCCGGCATCACGGGCATATGCACGTAGTCGACGCGCCGTCCAGCCCGAGCGACCGCTTCGTTGGCGAGACGGACAGCGACCGCCATGTCGGGCGCCACGGACTTCGGCCAGCCGCCCCACGTGCCGAAGCAGAAGTGGTAGCCAAGGGCGACCGCTTCCGGGATTTCGCCGGACAGGTGGCCCAGGTCACCGAGATGTCGCTCCCATTTCTCATCGAGTGACGTCTCTGGCGACCATGGCAGCAGTGGTGCGTCGCCGGCCAGGATGTCGCGCACCTCGCTGGCGATGTCCCACTGGATGACCAGGTCGTCGTTCGGGATCGAGGCCACGATCTGCGCTACCTCATGGCGGATCGCGCGCCGGTACGCGTCGTAGACGACCGGCCAGTCCGCCGGTTGCGCGAAGAAGCCCATGACCGCCGAGCCCGTGGCGGGAAAACTCACCTGGAATCGCGCGTCCGCCGGGATGACGCCGTCATCACGGAGCCCGCGAAAGATCTCGTAGGAGCGCGTCGCTTCTTCCACGTAGTGAAGGCTGTCGAAGGTCAGCTTGTTCACGCCCGGCCGGAGCTTGAAGGTCCACCACGATTCGTTCCATTCCTTCTGGCTCGCCCCGGCTGTCGGTTGTCGAACCTGGCCATCAGGGGGTGCATTGACCGCTTCGAGATCCGGGTGGACCGAATACGTTCGGGTCGGGAGGTAGAAGGTCCAGTACTTCCGCTGGCCCACCTCACCGTCCGGGTAGGAGGCGACGAGCGATCCGAGGGTGCCGGCGCACGCACGAAGGACGTCCTCGACGCTCTCGAGCGGAACGCTCCCGACCAGATGAACAGCGCCGCTCTTGCTCATGCGTCACTCCTTGGGGAGAGTTGGCGAACGACCGATGAGCGTTCGTGTCCACCCGACCAGTCTGAAGCCCCGGTCGGTTCTCTATCGTCCATGGCCCGGGCAAGAATGTCGATACCGTTCGTGGGAGACCCAGCGAGACGCGGCAACGGCGGCCGAGACGGCGGCCGCCGGCGGCAGGCGACTTGGTCGCGCGGCTGGTCCAGGCCGTCAGGCCGCTCGAACTCCTCGAAACGTTTCCTGTATCGTCTGTCCCGGCTTTGAATCCTTGGTTGTCCCCGCCGAACCGAGGCCCGTCCGTGCCTTCGCGAGAAGCGCGAAGTGAGGAGACACGTGACCGCCGGAACGCCCGCGACCGCTCGGCCACCCGCTCCTGAGCGCGCCGCGCGCGCACGCGTCGGCCGACGCCTGCCGGACGAGACCGGCGTCCTCGTCGCCCTCGTCACCCTCGTCGTGATCGTCGGTGCCCTGCGCCCGAACTTCTTCCTGCCGGCCACCTTGTTCCAGCAGCTGTCGGGCGCGGCCTTCATCGGGATGCTCGCCCTGGCAATGGTCTTCGTCGTCGCCATCCGCGACATCGACCTGTCGATCGGCTGGATGTTCAACTTCAGCGCGGTCATCGCGGCGAAGGCGATGGTCCTTGGCGTCGACCCCTGGCTGGCCGCCGGCATCGGAATCGCCTTCGGCGGGTTCCTCGGGCTGATCAACGGGGTCCTCGCCTCGTGGCTGCGCATCCCGGTCATCATCATCACGCTCGGGACGTTGTCGGCCTTTCGCGGCCTGTCGCTCGTGGTCAACGAGTCGCGCGCGGTCGTTCCCCCCGACAAGACCGGGTCGTTCTTCGCCCTCTTCGACATCAAGGTCTTCGGGCTCATCCCGATGGTCGCGGTCCTCTTCCTCGTCCTGGCCGTCGCCCTGCACGTCCTGCTCCATCACACCCGCTTCGGCTATCGCGTGCAGGCCATGGGCAGCAACCCCGAGGCTGCCCGCCTCGGCGGCATCCCGGTCGACCGCACGCGCATCCAGGTCCTTGTCCTCATGGGCGCCGTGTGCGGCCTGACCGGCGCGATGTTCCTCGGCTTCCGCGAGGCGATCGACCCGGTCACCGGCGGCGACTACCTGCTGCCCGTCGTGGCCGCCGTGATCATCGGCGGCACCCCGCTATCGGGCGGTCGCGGAACCATCGTCGGCGCCGTCGTGGGCGCCCTGATCATCCAGGTCATCACCACCGGGATCCTGTTCCTCGGTGTCGATGTCAAATGGAGCACGTTCGTCACGGGTGCCGTGATCATCATCGCGGTCGCCGTCGATCAGCTGGTCCGTCGCCAACGGGAGCGGCGGGCACGGGACGCGGTGGACCTCGCATGAGGGGGATCGCGGATCCATCGAGAGGAGGCAGCCCATAACGAGCGACGACCACACGCCCGACCGAGCGGGTAAGCACCAGCAGAGGAGAAAAGGGATGACCACACGAAGATGGCTGGCATTGCCGGCCGCCGCCGCGATCCTGTTCGCGGCCTGCAGCGGAGGCGGCGGCGCATCGACCGCGCCGTCCATCGCCGCGCCGGCGACGTCGGCCCCGGCGTCCTCGGCACCGGCCGAAAGCGCCCCGCCCGAGGCGATCAAGATCGGGTTCGTCACCCACGTCCTGGGCAATCCGTTCATCCAGCAGATCATCGACGGCGCGAATGCCGCCGCGAAGGACCTCAACGTCGACCTCCAGGTCACCGGTCCCGAGGGCGGTGACGCCGACGCTCAGTTGAAGGCCGTTCAGACCCTCGTCGCCGCGGGCGTCCAGGGCGTTGCCACGTCGGTCCCGGGCGAGACCATGTCGAGCGCGCTCAACGAGATCGTCGACTCAGGCACCCCGATCGTTCAGTTCAACCTGCTCGTGACCTCGGTCAAGGCGCCGTACGTCGGCGAGCGCTCCGTCGAGAGCGGGCGCATCCTCGGCCAAAAGGTCGTCGAAAAGCTGGGCGGGGCGAGCGCCACCGGCACGGTCATCATCGGCAACTGCTTCCCGGGCTTCCCGGTGCTCGAGAACCGGGCGAGGGGCGTCCAGGAATCGCTCAAGGCCGCCGCCGGGCTCAAGATCCTCGGTCCATTCGACGTCAAAGTCGCGGCCAACGAGAACTACGCCGCCTGGGAGGCGCTGCTCACCGCCAACCCGGATGCCAAGGCCCTCGTCGGCTTGTGCGCGCCCGACATCGCCAGCCTCGGCAAGCTGCAGGCGGCCAATGCCTCGACGCCGTTCGTCAGTGGCGGCTATGACCTGACCGCCGAGAACCTCACCGAGATCAAGGCCGGCAACGCGTATGTCAGCCTCGGCCAGACGCCGTTCATGCAGGGCTACCTGCCGGTGAAGATCCTGGCCGACACCATCCGCAAGACCTCGACCGTGGACCTGTCGAAGGGCGGGTTCCTCGATGCCGGCACCGAGATCGTGACGGCCGACAGCGTGCAGGAGCCGTTCGACCTGCCGCCGCTGACGTTCGCGGAGCTCGAGGTCATCGCCGGCTCACCGGAGAAGGCCCGCGAGTACTACCAGCCGCTCGTCGACGGGCAGATCGCCGATTG
The DNA here is from genome assembly GCA_034666885.1 of Chloroflexota bacterium. GTDB lineage: Bacteria > Chloroflexota > Limnocylindria > Limnocylindrales > CSP1-4 > SPCO01. The sequence continues at coordinate 1,278 of JAXDKY010000127.1, read as the reverse complement.
GGCGTCGAAGATCGAGCCCATCGCCAACGAATCCAAGTAGCGGATCCACGGACCTCGCGATGACCCAGCCGTCGATGCCCTCGCCGCCCCCGGCGGTCGAGGTCGTCGACCTGAGCAAGGCGTACGGCGGGATCCAGGCCCTCACGGGCGTGGATCTCGCCATCGCGCCCGGCGCCGTCCACGCCGTCGTCGGCGAGAACGGTGCCGGCAAGTCCACGCTCATGAAGATCCTCGCCGGCGCCGTCGAGCCGGACGGCGGCGAGGTGCGGGTAGACGGCATCGCCGTCCGCTTCGCCTCTCCGGCCGATGCTCGCAAGGTCGGCATCGGCATCGTCTACCAGGAGCTCAGCCTCTTCCCGGAGCGAAGCATCCTGGCCAACCTCTTTCCCGACGACCAGCCGAGCCGCTTCGGCCTAGTCGACCGGGCCGAGATGCGCCGGCGGGCGACCCCCGTCCTGGCGCGGATCGGGCTGGACGTGGATCCCGACACGCTGGTCGGCGAGCTGGGCATCGGGGAGCGCCAGCTGGTGGAGCTCAGCCGGCTCTTGATCGAGCGGCCCGGCGTCCTCATTCTCGACGAACCCAACTCCGCGCTCAACGAGCGCGAGACGCGCCGGCTGTTCACGATCCTGCGCGAGCTGTCGGCCGGGGCGATGACGATCATCTACGTCTCCCACCGACTCGAGGAGGTCTTCGACATCGCGGACCGCATCACGGTCCTGCGCAACGGCGCGCTCGTGATCACCCAGGACCGCGCGGCGACCACGATCCAGCATGTCGTCGAGGCGATGGTCGGGACGTCGCCGGCGGCGCTATTCCCGCAGCGGCCGTCGGTCGCCGATCGCCCGGCTGGCAGTCCGGCGGCCGGGCCATCCGCGGCCGGTGCCGCCGAGCGCGACCCGAATCCCTCGATCGTCGTCGAGGGCTTGACCGTCGGCCACGAGCTGCGCGACGTGTCGTTCTCGGTGCAGCCCGGGCAGATCGTCGGCCTGGCCGGTCTCGAGGGATCGGGAGTGGCGACACTGCTCGGCGTCCTGTTCGGGACGCGCCGAGCCGATGCCGGCTCCATCCGCTTTGCCGATGGCCGGGGCGCGCCGACATCGCCGACTGCCGCCGCGCGGCGGCGGATCAGCCTCGTGCCAGCGGACCGCCGACACCAGGGCCTCATGCTCGAGCGTTCGGTCGCGATGAACATCGCCCAGGTCGCCGTGGGGACCCTGCCCGCCCGACGACCGTGGCTGGACCGTCGCGCCATGGGCCGCGCCGCGCGTCGCCAGA
>JAXDKY010000126.1:0-3086 GCA_034666885.1 Chloroflexota bacterium | reverse complement strand
CGCATGGCCACCGGGCGGAAGGAACGGCTCGAAGGCCTCGCGGCGTGCGGTCAGCAACGCGCCGCCATTTCGGGTCCACAGCCCGAAGCGGCCGCGGCCCCCGGTGTCGCTCGCCGCCGCGCCTTCGAAGTCACGAACAAGCGCCTCCGCAGAAACCACCGGCTCGACATCGAACAGCTCGCCGGCTCGGTCGAGCAGCGCGGCGGCGCCCTCGTCGCCGATACCGCGCAGGAGCCGATGCGTCGGCAGGACCGTGAGCGGCTCGCCGGTCGCCTCGAGGAACAGCGTCAACAGGTAGTCGAACGGCGGATCCTCCTCGCACGATCGCGTCATCCGCCGCTCGTCGCGGTACTGCAGGGCGGTCTCGTAGCGGTGATGGCCGTCGGCGATGGTGACGGGTCGGGCAGAAGCAGCCGAGATGAGCGCGGCGGCGATCTCGGCCGGTGCCCCATCGCCGTCCGCCGCGACGGCCCAAAGTCGATGGCGGACACCATCGTCGTCGGTGACCTCGACGTCGGGCGGGCCGGCCGCGGCGAACGCCAGTCGCTGCCCGGTCTTGCCCGATCGGTCGTCGAACAGCGCCACGACCGGACTCGTGTTCACGCCGGTCGCCCGGAGCAGCTTGTAGCGGTCCTCGCGCGGTCCGGCGAGGGTCCGCTCGTGGGGCAGGACGGAGGCGTCGGGCCCGAATGGCTCGAGACACAGCCGCGCGAAGAAGCCGCGCTGGGTCCGCTCCTCGTTCGTACCCGGGACGACGTACGTCTGCTCATACACGTACACGGACGGGTGGGGATCCTTGCGGAGCGTCCCGTTCGATCGCCACGCGGCGAGCGTCCTGGCGGCGCGTCGATATCGATCGTCCGGTTCATCGCCGAGCTCATCGGCGGGCAGGTCGAGGTTCACGACGTTAGCCGGGTGGCGGGCCACCAGGGACGCACGAAGCTCCGGCCCGACGACATCGTACGGGGGCGCGACCACGAGGCCGAGGTCGCCCACGACGGACCGATCGTAGCGAAGGGCGCGGAACGGTCTGATCTCGGGCACGGACTCCTCGGGGGTGGCGGCTCGCTGGCCAGCGGTCCAGGGACGGCCCCATCGTACGATAGGTCCAGCCCGGACCGCGACGGGCCGCGAGGGAAAGTACCTATTGCCGCAACGTGGTCGGGGGCGCAACTTTCCCAGGGGGCTGGGCGTCCTTGCTGAGATCCTCCCCACCGGTTCGTCACCATCGGAGTCTGCGTGCGCCATCCCGGATCGAAACCGGTAACCCGCCTCGCTCGCGCGATCCTCGCCGTCGGGCTGCTGGGCAGCCTCGTGACGGCGCCCGTCGCCGCCGCCGACCCGCCGGCCGGGCTGACGGTCGAGGCCAAGGTGCTGATGGCTGGCCACACGAGGGTCGGATCGTGGATGGCGATCGATATCCACGTCGCGAACCAGGGCCCCGCCATCAGCGGCGAGTTCCGCATCTCGGGTGGCAACCAGAGTCGCACCCGCTTCGGGACGCGGGTCGACCTGCCGACCCAGTCCGACAAGACCTACCGGCTCTACGCGCAGCCACCGGCCTTCGGGCGCGAGGTCGAGATCAACCTGGTCGAAGGCGACACGACGATCTACACGGCCAAGGCCGCATTCCAGGCCCACGACGCGACGCAGCTCGTGGTCGGCATCGTGGCCGAGCGTCCCGGCGACATCGTCGGCGACCTGGACCTCCTGCCGAACCAGAACAACGTCGCGCCCCTCACGGTCCCGCTCAGCGTCGAGGACCTGCCCCAGCGTGTGGAGGCGTGGGGCATCCTCGATCGCCTGATCTGGCAGGACACCGACGCGTCGCGCCTCTCGACCGAACAGCTCACAGCTCTGCAGGGCTGGGTGGCGGGCGGCGGCCGGCTCGTCATCGTCGGCGGCACCGCCGGACCGGCCAGCCTCACGGCGTTCCCCGATATCCTCCTGCCGTTCCGCCCCACGGCGACGACCGACGTCGACCCCCACTCCCTGGTCGCCCTGCTGGGAGAGATCCCGGCCGAAGCGACGACGCTGCCGGCCCTGTCCGGCGAGCTCCTGGGCGGCCGGGCCCTGGCGAGCTCGGGCGACCGCACGGTCGCCGCGGAGCGGCCCTATGGCAGCGGCTCGGTCACGATCGTCGGCTTCGATCCGACGGCGTCCTGGATCAAGGGATCGAGCCTGGCCGAGGGCATGTGGCGTCGTCTCCTCCCCAGCCGCGCGTTCGGCGGACCCGTGCTGGGAGACGACAGCCAGATCCTGTCGGCGGCCTCGCAACTGCCGTCGCTGGCCCTTCCGCCGATCGGCGGGCTCATCGGCCTGTTGGGCGCCTACATCCTGCTCATCGGCCCGATCAACTACCTGGTCCTGCGCCGGCTGGATCGGCGCGAGTGGGCCTGGGTGACGATGCCGATCCTGATCCTCGCCTTCGCGGCGGGCGCGTACGGCTTCGGGTCGCTGCTGCGCGGAAGCGACCTGATCGTCAACGAGGTTGCGATCGTCCGCGGGTCGCCGGGTGCGACCGAGGGCATCGCGCAGGTCTACCTCGGCGTGTTCTCGCCGTCCCGCGGGACGTACCAGCTGCGGGTCCCCGGCGGAGCGCTCCTGTCCGCCCCGATCAACGGCGACTTCAACGGGAACGGCACCGTCAATACCCTCGATGTCCTGCAGGGCGATCCGGCGCAGGTCCGCGATCTCGGCGTCGGGTTCGGGTCGCTGCGGACGGTCCGCGCCGAGAGCGCGGTCAGCGTCCCGCTCGTCCAGGCCCAGTTGCGACTCGAGAACGGCCACCTGAAGGGCACGATCACCAACGCATCCAGCGAGGTCCTGCAGAAGCCGGCGGTCGTCCTCGGCGGCACAGTCGCCAAGCTCAACGACCTTGCGCCCGGCGCCTCGGCGACCGTCGATGTCGCAATGCAGGCGGTCCAGATGGGCCAGCAGCTTTCGGACAAGATCGTAGGCACGGTGTCCTTCGATGGCAATCAGATGGGTGACGAGGCCGCGCGGCTATATGCGCGCCACACGATCGTGGACCAGCTGAGCTACGACCCCAACTTCGGGTTCACTGGCCAGCTGCCGGCCGAGGG
>JAXDKY010000125.1:0-2820 GCA_034666885.1 Chloroflexota bacterium | reverse complement strand
GGCGATGTCGCGGAGCATCTCCTTGCGGCGATCGCCGAAGCCCGGCGCCTTGACGGCGAGGACCGAGACGGTGCCACGGAGCTTGTTCACGACGAGCGTGGCGAGGGCCTCACCGTCGATGTCCTCGGCGATGATCAGCGTGGGCTTGCCCTGCTGGACGGCCTTCTCGAGCGCCGGGAGCATGTCCTGGACGCTGGAGATCTTCTTGTCGGTGATCAGGATGAGCGGGTTCTCGAGAACCGCTTCCATCCGATCGGGGTTGGTCACGAAGTACGCCGAGAGGTAACCCCGGTCGAACTGCATGCCCTCGGTGTATTCCTTCTCGAGGCCCAGGCTCTGGCCTTCCTCGACGGTGATGACGCCGTCCTTGCCGACCTTGTCCATCACCTCGGCGATGACCTCGCCGACTTCCGGATCCGCGGCGCTGATGGCGGCCACGGCCGCGATCTGGGCGCGGTTGTCGACCGGGCGGGACTGCTTGGCGATCTCGGCCACGATGGCCTCGACGGCGGCCTCGATGCCGCGCTTGACGACCATCGGGTTGGCCCCGGCGGTCACGACGCGCAGGCCCTCGGAGACGAGCGCCTGGCCGAGCACGACCGCGGTCGTCGTGCCGTCACCGGCGACGTCGTCCGTCTTGGTCGCGACTTCCTTGAGCAGCTGCGCGCCCATGTTCTCGAAGGGGTTCTCGAGCTCGATGTCGCGCGCGATCGTCACGCCGTCGTTGGTGATCGTCGGCGAGCCGAACTTCTTGTCGAGGACGACGTTGCGACCCTTGGGGCCGATCGTCACCTTGACGGCATCCGCGAGATGGTCGATCCCGCGCTTGAGTGAACGACGAGCCGTCTCGTCGAAGATCAGTTGCTTAGCCAATTCATGTCCTCCAGGGATCAGGTGTGAGTCGAGGGGCGCCGAGCGCCGAACGCCGGTCAGCCCTCGACGATCGCGAGGATGTCCTTCTGGCTGACGATGAGGAGGTCCTCGCCGTCGAGCTTGAATTCGGTCCCCGCGTACTTCGCGTAGAGGACCTTGTCGCCGGTCGTGACGTCGATCGTGATGCGCTTGCCATCGTTATCGAAGGCGCCCGGGCCGACGGCGATGACCTTGCCCTCCTGGGGCTTCTCCTTGGCGGTGTCCGGGAGGACGATGCCGCTCTTGGTCATGTCCTCGCGGGGGATCGGCTCGATGACGACGCGGTCGCCGAGTGGGCGCAACTTGGTCGCGGTCGCGGTCGCAGTGGCTTTGGCCAACGTGCAGTACCTCCTGTGACGGCCAGGGCCGGCCGTCGGGCGTGGCTTGTCGAGGCGGTGACCTGGCCGGAACGGGGCGCGGTCAGCCAGCCCTTCATCAATTGACGCACCGGTTGGGATGCGCTCCTGGTCCTCTCCTGCCGAGTGACACTCGACATGGTCCAGGCGGATCCTCGGGTGCATTAGCACTCTCTGTGTCAGAGTGCCAACGCGTAGCCTACCGAACCCGGAGCGGCCCTGTCAACCCGCTCTCGGGCGCACGAAGGTCCGGTCGTAGGTGGCGACGAGCGCGTCCCCGAGCGCGGCCGGATCAGCCTCCTGTCGCTCGGCCAGCCAGGCGCCGGTGATGCGCACCCATTCGGGTTCGTTGCGGCCCCGCGGAGCGCCCGGCGGGGCCAGGAACGGGGAGTCCGTTTCGATCAGTACCCGGTCGCGCGGGCTCAAGGCGGCCACCTCCGCGGATGCCTCCTCGCCTGGGCGGAACACCAGGCCGGAGAAGCTGATCACGGCGCCGAGGTCGAGGGTGGCGCGGGCGTAATCGACCGGACCGGAGAAGGAGTGGATGACGACGGGCGGCCGATCGCCGAACGCCGCAGCCCAGGCCGGACCGCCGACGCCGGCCACGCGTAGCTCGGCGAGCAGGGCGTCCTGGGCGTCACGCATGCCGATGGCGGAGCGACAGTGGAGGATCGCCGGCTTGCCGGTCGCGAGGGCGAGGGCCAGGTTGCGGCGCAGGTTCGTCAGCTGGTCCGGGATGGGGCTGAAGACGCGGTCGTGATCGAGGCCGGTCTCGCCGATCGCGACGACCCGTGGGTCGCTCGCCCACGCGACGATCCGGGCCCAGCCGTCGTCGTCGACCTTGGCGGCATCGTGCGGGTGGATGCCCACGGCAGCATCGAGCCAGGGGAACCGCTCAACGAGGTCCACGGCCCGCTCGCACGAGGCGACGTTCCATCCCGGGACGAGGATCCGCTCGACACCCGCGAGTCGGGCGGCGCCGATCACCTGGTCAGCGTCGCGCTCGAACCGATCCGCGTTGACGTGGCAGTGCGAGTCGACGAGGCGCATCGGGCCATGGTAGGTGGCCGATCGTGGCGGGGCGGTGGCTCCCAGCCATCGATTCGCGGTTCAGTGTCGCGACTTGAGGCCGGCCCGCCCCTCGGAGGGACGCCGGAGTCTGCTTGGCGCGCGTGCGTTGGCCCTGAGCCATCGATCGAGGCGGAGCGGCCGACACCACCCCCCGTCCGAGGATTTTGGCCTTGAATCGATGGCTCTCCGCCAACATTCCAGGCTCGAGCCCGGGAGTCGAGGGCCCCTGCTAGGCCTCGACCTCAGTCTCGACGTCGAGACGAGGGAACAGCGGTTCGGGCGCCGTCACGCGGCCGGACTCCCCTGCTTTGGCGCCCCAAACGAGCTCCTCGAGGATCGGCGGCCCGCCCGACCCGTCCTCGCCGTACTCGAACGCGTAGCCGAGCTGCCCCAAGATCCGCGACGCCGCCCCGGGCATATACGGCGCCACGGCTAGGCCGAGCAGGCGGCACGCCTCCAGCAGGTCGCCCAGCACGCCCCG